>JAFUWR010000267.1 GCA_017471125.1 Clostridia bacterium
CAGGAGCGCCAGCGTCAGCGAGCTGTCGTCGGTCCAGGAACCGGCGGGCAGGTCGAAGGTCCCGTGGCCGCGCATGCCCGTGACCGGGTGCCGGGCGACCTCCTCCCGCGACTCAAATTGTACGGGGCACCCGAGGGCGTCGCCGACAACGACGCCCATGATGCCCGATTTCCAAAAACTCATCTTGTTTCACCTCCCGCGGCTCATTACGTCCGCTTCGATCTCATCCTTCCAGGAAGCGCTCATGGGCGCTTCGCTCCTGCGCATGTGCAGCACGGCCCGCCCGACCACGTCGTAGTTCAGCTGCTGGCCGCGGGAATCGTTCATGTAGGTGACAGCCCTGTCCGCGCCGATGCCGAAGTGCGCGGCGGTCTCCACGGCGTCGATGTTCGCGCCGAGGAACAGGAACTCCCAGCCGTACTTCTCCTTCTCCTTCTTCACCATGGCCTTCACCTCGTCGCTGCCGTAGCGATGGCTGGCGTTCTCCATGCCGTCCGTGGTGATGACGAAGATGGTGCACTCCGGGCGATCCTCCTCGCGGGCGTACTTGTGGACGTTGGCGATGTGATGGATCGCGCCGCCGATGGCGTCGATCAGCGCGGTGCCGCCGCCGACATAGTACTGGCGCTCCGTCAGCGGCTCGATCTTCTTGAGGTCCACGCGGTCGTGGATGACCGTGCTGTTGTTGGAGAAGAGCACCGTGGACACCAGCGCCTCGCCCTCCGCCTGCTTCTGGCGCTCGATCATGGAGTTGAAGCCGCCGATGGTGTCGGCCTCCAGGCCGGCCATGGAGCCGCTCCTGTCCAGGATAAAGACCATTTCCGTCAGATTCTTTTTCATTGATAATCCCTCCCGTGTTTTGATGGTACCATCATACACAAAGACGGGAGGAAAATGGTCGCCTGCCAAGCGACAATTATGTATTTGATCCGGATCCCAGCAGCGGCAGGTCGAACTGGAACAGCACCTCGTTGATCTCAAAGATGTCGAAATAGCGCCTCTTGATGAAATACTCCAGGATGATGTCGAACTTGCTGCTGTGGGAGAGGGCGAAGCCGGCCTTGTTGAGCAGGGCCTTGGTCTCGGGCAGCGACAGCTCCAGCGCGACGGCAAAGGCGAACACGGTGGGCTTGCTGGGCTTGTAGGCGGGATTGGAGCGTATCTTGCTGAACAGTTTTCGATCAACATTGGCTCGCTTGTAGCACTGGGCGTCCGTCATGCCCTTCTCGTCGATGAGCCGAAGCAGCGCCGCGGAAAAGCCCTCGTCCGTCCGCTTGAGCATACTGCTCCAATCAGGCATGCCCATGGACGGTCGCGGGTTCGGCGCGTAGTCGGGCATGGAGGCCTCGCTGTATGAAGCGCCGAGCCTTACGTCAAGGTCCAGCGCGGCGCTCTCGTCCCGCTGCCAGAGCCGCCCGCGGGAGCGCTCGACGTTCTTCCTGACATGCGTGTCGGCATACACGTCGTCGATGTATTCCTGCACGTCGCGGAACAGCTTCTTGCTGGTCAGGAATTCCGTGTGCCCGAACACCACCAGATACACCATCATGTCGTGCTCGAACAGGAATTTGGTGATGGCGTCCACCGCGACGGACATGGCCTGATCCTTCGGATAGCCGTAGGCTCCGGCTGAGATCAGGGGGAAGGCCACGGTCTCGCAGCCGTGCGCGAGGGCAAGCTCCAGCGAATTGCGGTAGCAGGCAGCCAGCAGCTCGCGCTCGCCGTGCGTGCCGCCGTGCCAGATCGGGCCGACCGTGTGGATGACATATTTGGCGGGGAGGCGGTATCCCCGGGTGAGCTTCGCCTCGCCGGTCTCGCAGCCGTTAAGGGGCCGGCACTCCGCCAGCAGCTCCGGCCCCGCGGCGCGGTGGATCGCGCCGTCGACGCCGCCCCCGCCCAGCAGGGACCGGTTCGCGGCGTTGACGATGGCGTCGACGCGCATCTTGGTGATGTCGTTTCTGACGATTTCAAAGGGCATGTGCGCTCACCAACTCCTATTTTGATTATTGCAGGTTTTCAGAGGACCGCATTATTTCTGAAACACGACCCAGTTATGGGCCCAGGGGACGGGCAGACCGAAGAGGGTGACCACCCGATCCGCGGCGTTCCGATACCACGAATAATTCCAGCCCGCGCCCATGTCCATATAGAGCGCGTTGGTGACGCCGAGTCTTCGCACCTCGTCCATGAATTCGTCGAAGCGCATCATCCTACGGGAGTCGATGACGCACAGATGGCCGTTCAGCTCGGCCAGTGTCCGATAGCAGCGGGCCCGGGGGCGGTCGAAGCCCATGACGGTCTCCCCGTCCCGGATCAGGCCGAACTGCATGAACCCGCTCCCGCCAGCCTCGGCAGCGGCCCGGATCGCGCCGGAGGGGTCGTCGAAGTCGAAGGCAAACCGGCCGTCGGCGTAGGTGAATGCCGCGAAGCTGTCCCAGTTGTACGGGCTTTCGTAGAGCGTGCCCTTGACGGCGTGGTCGCCCTCCACGTCCTCCTGGGAAAAGCCCAGGCTGACGGTGTGCTGGAAGGCCGCGCCGCTGCACCAGGTGATGGAGCTGTCCGACTTGGACGGGCGCGTCTCACACACGAGGTTTACTTCGGCATACTCCGGGAAGATGACGTAGACCGCGCCGGTGTCGTAGACCGTCGTCCTTTCCCCGGGCAATATCTCCTGCACCGGCAGGTCCTCGGCCGGGATGCTGTCCGGGATCGCGACGTGGTACTGGGAGATCAGGCCCATGAAGATGAACAGGAAGGCCGGGATCACGAAGAAGGAGGAGGCGTACAGCAGGCGGTAGAGGACCCGCTGCCAGCGGTGCTTCAATTTTTCCGGCCCCCACATGTAGATGGTCAGCGCCGTCACCTGCGTCACGACCAGCGCGATGTAGCCTGCCCGGAGGATGTTCAGCCACATCTGGGCGACGAAATAGCAGGTGAAGGCGAACAGGGCCAGCAGGGTCATCGCCATCAGCCATATGCCGGTGACGCGCTCGCGCGTGCTCATTTGCCCTTCGCCCCCTCCCGTTTTTGCCGCCGCAGCTCGTGGCGCAGCGCGTTGAAGGAATCGAACTGCGCCTCCAGGCAGGCCACCAGCAGCAGGAGCGCGATGTCCGTCAGGTATTGTATGGCATGGTCCCACCGCAGGTCCGTGGAGAAGCCCAACTGGCTGTTGGCCGCCACCAGCATAACGCACACCGCGAACTTGAACGCAAGGGCGATGCGGTTGAGGATCACGTTCTTGGGGTTCCCCCGGGCGGAGTAGTTGATGAAGAAGTGGTCCAGCGTGATGACGACGGTCATCAGGAGGTTCATGGCGGCCCCCGCCAGGAACAGGCTCCCCTGCACGCCGACGGTCAGGTAGGCGTCAAAATTCGCCTCCTGCCAGAGCATGCCCAGCGCCAAATGCGCCTCCTGGTACATCAGGCAGAACAGCACGCCGCCCAGCAGCCCCTTGGCCGCGTCCCATTTCAGGGAGCGGAAGGACAGGAGCATGGCCGTCGCCGTCGCCAGCTTGACCAGCAGCGCGAATATCTCAAAGGCGTCCCGCGCCATCAGGCAAAAGGCGAGCGAAACGAGGCCCGCCGCCATCATCAGGGCCCAGACGACCCCCATGAAGCGCTCGCTTAAGAAGATCCTCCCGAGCATATCGCCCTTACCGCTCAAACGATCCGTCATCTTTGCTCACCTTCCGGTCTCTATGCCAGATAGAACAGTACGCAGATGACCGCGGTCATGGCGACCATCGCGATACAGGAGATCGGCCACATGCCGCCACGGTCGAAGCCGTAGACGTCCTCCCAGCGCTGTCCCTCGGGCGCGAACTTGACCTTGTAGAGGTACACCGCGCCGTAGAGCAGCAGCGGCAGCAGCCCCGTCATGGCGGCGGCGAGACTCATCTCCCGCTTCTCCAGCAGGCAGAACGACAGGATGGCCATGATCGGCCCGACCAGGTGCATGTAGATGTTGCCGCCGGTGAGCCACTTTTTCGCCCCGCCCTGGAACGGCACCAGGAACACCAGCACCGTCACCAGCGTCACCGTGACCGACACGGTCCCGAGGTATTTCAGGCGCAGCACGAGCGGGGACGCCTCGCCGCCCAACTGGTTGACGGCCATCAGCAGCGCCGCGAGGCCGCAGAAGGCGTTGGAGAGCACCGTGAAGAAGCGGAACATCCGCCGCCCGCACTCGATCTCCCATTTCCCGTCGTTCCGAAAGTAGGACAGTATGACGATCAGCGTGCACGCGAAGATCGCGGCGTTGATGACGATGGAGGCTGTTCTCATGATGGCCCTCTCCTTCCTGCGATGCGCCGTGTGTGGCGACACACATCCTTATTATATTATATATCCTCATGTGCCGCCGCTGTCAAGGGGGTATCCCAAATTGTCCAATGGATCGTAAAAACGGCATCCTGCCGGGACGGTTGCGAAAGGCGGCGGGATGTGGTAGAATGGGGGATAGAGGACAGTGAGGAAGATGATGGACTACATCTGGCCGATGGCGCTGCTGATCGTGGGGCGGCTTCTGTACCGGGAGGCGCTGACGTGGAACAAGCTGGTCGGCGTGGCGATCTGCCTGGTGGGGCTGTGGTTCATCAACATGAAGTGACGGCGGGGAGGCCAATATGAGGGACGATGTGATGCGCAGGGGCGCGCTGTTCATACGGGAGGCGGCCATCGACTGGGACGCGGTGCCGCGGGGGTCGTACCTGCGGGACATCCCGGCGCTCAAGGGGTTCCGGCGGCTGGCGTTCGACGCCAACGTCACCTTCTTCGCCGGGGAGAACGGCACGGGCAAGTCCACGCTGCTCGAGGGCATCGCGGTAGCCTACGGCTACAACCCCGAGGGCGGCACCAAAAACTACCACTTCAGCACCTACCGCGACGTGTCCGAGCTGGAGGAGGCCATAAGGCTGGTGCGCGGCTACCGGCAGCGCAACTCGGGCTACTTCTTCCGGGCGGAGAGCTTCTTCAACGTGGCGACGGCGGCGAAGCTGGAGTACAACGACGACGGCAGCATGCCCGACTACCACGCCCAGTCCCACGGCGAGAGCTTCCTGTCGTTTTTGCAGGACGAGTGCCGGGAGGGGGTCTACCTGATGGACGAGCCGGAGGCGGCGCTGTCGCCCCAGCGACAGTTGACGCTGATGCTGCACATCCACAGCATGGCGCTGGAGGGGTCGCAGTTCATCATCGCCACCCACTCGCCGATTCTGTTGGGACTGCCCGAGGCGCGGATATTGGATTTCTCGGAGGACGGCATCCATCCCATACGCTACGAGGAGACGGGGAGCTACCAGATCACGAAGCTGTTTTTGAAGCGGCGGGAGCAGATATTGGGCGAATTGTTCAAAGACACAGGGGAATGAGGCAGGGGAGCGATCATCGTCGCTCCCCTGTCGATTTTTAATACTTCACCCACGCCGCGCCGCGGTCGGCGGACTCGGTGACGGGCTTCGGCTCCAGGATGCCGTCCACGTCGGCCAGGCCGCGCTCGATGCGGGCGTCCTTGCCGTGCATGTGGAAGATGCAGCCCTTCAGCGCCCGGGCCGCGGCGATGGGGTCGGCCCCCAGGATCATCATGTGGGAGGGGTCCAGGTTGATGCCCAGCATGGGGTCGGTGGCGTCGCGCAGCTTCTTCAAGGTCCGGGTGGACCAGACCATCTCCAATGTGCATCGTCACGATCTCCCCTCAATTCATTTAACTCCTGCTTTTGCGACGGCCTTTTTCCATGGTAGGGACCTATGATAAGCAGGAGGTGATATAAAATGGAAAAAACAAAAAACCCATCGACACCCGCGGCGCGGCGGCCGCGGACCTACGGCTATGTCCGCGTGTCCACGCGGGAGCAGAACGAGGCGCGGCAGATCGACGCCATGAACGCCTTCGGCGTGGACGAGATCTTCGTGGACAAGCAGTCCGGCAAGGACTTCGACCGGCCGGCGTACCGGCGGCTGCTGAGGAGGCTCGAGCCGGACGACGTGCTCGTGGTCAAGTCCATCGACCGGCTGGGTCGCGACTACACGGAGATACTGGACCAATGGCACTGCATCACCAAGGAGCGGGCGGCGGCCATCGTGGTGCTGGACATGCCGCTGCTGGACACCCGAAACAGCCGCGACCTGACGGGCACGCTCATCGCCGACATCGTCTTGCAGCTCTTGAGCTACGTGGCCGAGACCGAGCGCAGCTTCATCCGGCAGCGCCAGGCCGAGGGGATCGCCGCCGCCAAGGCCCGGGGCCAGCGCTTCGGCAGGCCCTGCACCGTGCGGGGGCCGGAGTTCCAGGCGCTCAGCCGCCAGTGGCTCGAGGGTAGCATCACGTCCCGGGAGGCCGGGGACCAGCTCGGCATCAGCCACGTCACGTTCATAAAGTGGGCGCGGAACGACAGAAAAATAGCCCAGGAACAGATCTCATAGGGAATATTGATGTTAGCCTCATACGAACACCCGATCCTCCTGCGTCGCCTGCGTTTTTTCCAGGCGACCTTTGCGTGGTTGAATCGGCTCCGCGGGTGTGGTATAATGGGGGAAATGGGGGTGGGCGCATGTCCATAGTGGGAAGCTTCATTGAGGCGGCGCAGGCGGACCGGCCGGTCTACATCTGCGACATCCGCGACGCATTCCAGCGGGAGGGGACGCGGGCGTTCCACATCCACGCGCGGCTGTACGACGACAGCGTGCGCCGCTACGCGCTGCGGGTCCCGGCCTGCGACGGCGCGGCGGAGGCGCGGTTCGTGGAGGAATACCTGACCGCGATGCTGTACAACATGCTCTCGTCCCTCGGCGCGAAGGCGATCGCGGTCTATGTGGACTCCGGCGACGCCCCGCTGCTCGGCTTTGCCTGCCGCCTGAACGACATCTTCCAAACGGACGTGCCCATCGCCGAGCGCCGCGGCTACGGCAAGTGCCTGAACGTGAACCAGCGCACGCTGGCCTCGTTGACCGGCGGGGAGGTGCGCTTCGCGTTCAGTGTAGCAGACGCCGCCGACGAGCCGGAGGAAGCGCCCGCGCCCGCAGCGCCCGCGGGCAAGCCCGTGTTCGCCAGCCTGCCCGAGCGGGCGAAGCGCGGCCTGCTGATGGGCATGGACGTGGGCGGCACGGACGTGAAGGTGGCGGCGTCGGTGGACGGGCGGCTGTGCGTCTACAAGGAGTACGATTGGGACCCCGCGAGCCTCCCGACCGTGGAGCGGCTCATCGCGCCGCTGATGCTGCTGACCCGGCTGACCCGGGCGGCGGCGTGCCTCGTGGCTGAGGGGCTGGGCGAGCACGTGCCCGGGCGGCCTTTGAACGGTCCGCGTCCGACGAGGGCATGCGGGCGGCGGCGGAGGCCATGGAGCGCCTGATCGGGGGCCGGCTGCGCGGGCTCGACGGCATCGGGCTGAGCTTCCCGGACGTGGTCGTCGGGGACCGCATCGTCGGCGGCGAGA
>JAFUWR010000268.1 GCA_017471125.1 Clostridia bacterium
CCGCAGCAGCCGCGCCGAGAACCTCGAAGCGCCCTCCAGCTCCGCCATGCCGTGCCGCCGCGCCCCGCCCAGCCCCGAGGCCACCGTCAGCGCCGCCACCGGCATGACCGACGCGACGATCCACAGCGCCCGCTTGTTCTCGAACCGCGTCAGCGGCAGCGCGCAGGCTGCCAACAGCGCCGCGGCCCCGAGGCCCCGGACGCCCAGGTCCCTGAACTGCATCCACACGATCTGCGCCAGCCGGACCCGCCGCCGGGTCCGCGCCCGCAAGAACGCGAGCTCCCGCGCCGACGGCTCCATCTGATACGCCGCCTTCAACGCCCGCTTCAACGCCCTATCCGTCATCGCCGTCTCCCCTCTCCACGCGCCGCCGCAGCAGCCCGATGGCCGTCCTCAGCTTCCTGTGCACCGCGAACCGCGAGATGCCCATGATCTTCCCGATGGTGGTGACGGGCACGTCGTTCACGTACCGGAGCAGCACGATCTCCCGCAGGTCCTCCGGCAGGCCCGCCATCGCCTCCCGGATCACGATCCTGTCCACCAGCGCATCCTCCATCGACCCCGTGTCCGACGACGCCGCCTCGGGGTCGATGGGGACCGTGCGCGGCCTCCGGAACGCGCTGATACACAGGTTCCGCGCGATGGTGTACAGGTAGGCCATCTCCCTGCCGGTGTCCTCGTAGGCGCGGGCGTTCCAGAACCGCAAAAACGTCTCCTGGGTGATGTCCTCCGCCAGCGCCCGGTCCCGGGTCTTGACATAGCAGTATCGGAGGAGCCTGTCGTATTCTTCCCGTAAGTCCATACCCGCCTCCTCTGCATATATAACGCGCACACCCGCCGATGTGTGCGCTTCGATCATAAAAAATCACGGCCTGTCGTCCAACTATCATAGCGGACGGCAGGCCGCGCGTCAATGGGGTCCCTTATTATTCCTCTCTTCTCTTTTTCAGCGCCAGCAGCGCCGCGGCCAGCAGGATCAGCGCCGCGCCGAGGGCGGTGAAGGGGATGGTGCCGGGGCCGCCGGTCTCGGGCAGCTCATAGGACGCCATGCAGTTGACGATGGTGCCGCCGCTGGCGACCCGGCCCTGGTACTCGCCGCCGCCGAAGTAGTACTTCGGGGGCTGGAAGCCGTCCACGGTGGCCTCGGACACGTAGTAGGTGTACTCGTAGTTCATGCCCGCGTCGTACTTGGGCAGGCCGTTGACCTTGAAGGCGTAGACGCCGTCGGCCTCGGTGCCGGTCATCGCGTATCCCGCGCCGGTGGTGATGGCGAAGTCGTTCGTACCGTCGCGGTGGATGGTATACTGGGCGGCGAAGCCGTCGTCCGCGGTGACCGCGCCGGTGGCGATGTCCTTCCTGTCGCGGCTGATGGTGACGGTGATGTCGCCGTCCCAGTCGATCTGGTGCTCGGCAGCGGTGTCCCACCACTCCTTCTTGAAGGAGAACTCGGTCACGTCCACCATGGCGAGGGTCAGCCCTGCCTGCTCGGCCCAGGCCGCGCCGTTCCAGACCAACAGCCGCGCCGTTTCGTCGCTATCATCAAGTTTGAAGCGGATGTCGTCGGCCAGGGCGTAGCCCGCGGGCGCGGACAGCTCGCGCAGGATGTACTCGTAGTCGTATGTGACGCCGCCCACCGTCTTTTGAACGTCCAGCAGACCGCTGATCACGGTCTCGCCGGAGGCGTCGGTGACGAAGGTCAGCAGGGACTCTTCATCGCCCACGTGGGTCTCGTTGGTCGCGGCGTCCCGCTGGGTGGTGATGCGCCGCAGGATCTCCAGGTACGCGCCCGGCACGGGCTTGAGGTCGGAGTCCTCCTTGCGCACGGTGACGCTGTACGGCACGTCGATCATCTGGATGTAGACGGTGCCCGAGGTGGGTTCGCCGCTTTCGACGACCTTCTCCTGACCGTCGGCGGGCTCGGTGACCACGCTCCAGTGGGTGACCGCGCCGTCCAGCGCGATGTCGAACCGCACGTCGTCGGCCAGCCGGTAGCCCGAGGGCGCGTCGATCTCGCGCAGCAGGTAGCTGCCGTGGCGCAGGCGCTCGACGGTGGCCGCCCGGTCGCCGGAGATGAAGCTGTTCCACTCGGTCAGGGTGAGGTATTCCACGTCGTCCTCCACCTCGCCGGTCACGGCGTAGATCGTCAGCTTCGCGCCCGACAGCAGCTTGAGCGTGGAGCGGTCGATCTTCTGGATGCGCACCTCATGCAGCGGACCGCTGTTGGTGAAGACCACGTCGGTGCGCTCGTCCTTCTCCACGTCCTCCTTGTAGGTGCTCAGCAGGGTCTGGGTGTTGCGGTTCGCGCCCACGGTCTGCTTGACGGAGCCGTTTTCGTCGGCGTTCCGGGCGGTGAAGGACGCGATGTAGTCGCTGGCCAGCTCGGTGATCTGGTAGCTCGCGCCCACCGGCAGTTTGGCGATGTCCTTGGTGAACCAGGCCGTCTCGCCGGGGGCGAGGGTCAGGCCCAGCCGCGCCGTGCCGCTGTTGTCGGCGGCGAAGGTCTTGTCCTGCAGGTCATCCACAGTCTTGCCTTCCTCCAAGACGCCCTGGCGATAGGCATAGGTGGCGTTGGCCTTGAGGCCCGTCAGCTCCACGCGGAAGGCGAAGGCCGCGTCCGCGTCCGCCTCGGTGCCCGCGCCCAGGAGCTTGGCGATGGTGAAGCCGCCGTACTCGTGCTCGCGCTGCTTGGTGTTGGTGAACGCCTCTCTCTGGACCGCGTTCGCGACGATCGCGCCCGGCTCGCCGGTGACCGCTTCGCCGTTGCGCAGGTGTTCGGTCAGCGCGTAGTTCTCATAGGCGCGCTCGGAGATATCGTACTCCGCGCCCGCGGGCAGGCCCGTGATCCTGATGGTCTGGCCGTCCGCAAGCGTCACCCGGGCCCTGCCAGCGGTGAACTGCACGGGATGGCTGGCGGTGGCCTCGCCGGTGGTCACCACGGCGTCGTAGGCCCCGTTCAGCGGAACGTCCGCGTTCGACATGGCGATGTCGAAGGTGAACTCGGCGTCGTCCCTCTCGGTGACATTATCGGCCAGTTTCACCGTCTTGCTGATCTCGAGGGCGCCGGTCTCGGGGATGCGGACCGTGTTGGTCGCCACCACGCGCACCTGCGTACCCTCGGCGATGGTGCCCTTGGACGCCGTGAGCGTGGCGTCATAGACGGCGCTCTCCGCGTCGGTCAGTTTCTCCTCGATGGTGTATTCGGAGTTCGCCTGGAGGTTGGTCCACTGCTTGGTCTCGCCGTCGGCGAGGGTGAATTCCTCGGTCATGGCGGTGCCGTCGGCGGTGACGTATTTAATGGTGAAGCTGAACGCCTGGCCCGCCTTGTAGGTGTTGCCGGTGGCGTCCACCACCTGCTTGGTCAGGCTGAGGCTGCCCTTGACGGGTTCCTGGTGTTCCTTTTGGTTCTTGACAGTCACGCCCTGGCCAGCCTCGCCCGGCACGTATTCAAGCTGCTGGTACCACTTGCCCGCGTCCTGGCTGATCCACTTGAAGGGGGCCAGGTACTGGACGCCGCCGAGCTCCTCTTTTTCGGTGACGTAGTAGGTCGTGGCGATGGTGTGGCCGTCCTCGTCCTGCTCCGGCACGTCGTACACGTGGAAGCGGTAGGTCCACTCGCCGGTATCCGGGTCGATGATCCAGCGGTCGAAGGAGCCGTCGTCCTTACCCACCACGGTCATGCCGCTGGTGGTCTTGGTCACGTTGGTGATGACCTCGGGGGTCTCCTCGTCGGGCGTCTCGATCTCGGCCTCAAGCTCGCCAGCGAACAGCGCGGCGTCGGGCTCGGCCTCGTAGGTCTCCGGCTCCAGCGCGACCTCATTTTCGGCCTCGTCGCCGATCTCCGGGGGCGCGTCCTCGTAGACGATCTCCAGCGCGCCCTCGTCGGCCTGGGCCTCGGCATACACCGCGTCATACGCCGCGGCCTCCGCGGGCGCGTAGCTGTCCGTGTCCGTCAGGCGCTCCGCCTCGATCACGCCGGACAGGCTGACCGTCCGGGGCGCGGCGAGGCTGCGGCTGCCGGTGGGCACCAACGGCGCGGTGGCGGGTTCGGTGGCGTCGGGTTCGGTGGCGTCGGGTTCGGTCGCGCCGGTATCGTTGTTCGCGACGTAGGTCTTTTCGGTCAGGTAGCCGGGCGCGGTCACGCCGCCGTCCACGCGGGCGTAGATCTTGTTGCTGCCCTCTTTTATATCACTGTATCTGGTTCCCAGTCCGCCGACCAGAGCGTTGCACGAATTGAACATGTTCGTGGCGTCCTTGACTTTATCGGTGGACCAGCGGCTGCTGTCCACGTAGATGGTCGTGACGTCGTGGCAGTTGTTGAACAGATGCTTCATATTGGTAGCATTGCGCGTATCGAAGCTCGAAAGGTCGATCTCCGTCAATGCGTAGCAATTATTGAAGATGTAACCAAAATCTGTCATATGCCCCGTGGTAAAGCTCGACACATCGACGGATTTCAGGGCATAACACTCGGAGAACATGTCGAAGATCGTCGTACAATTCGACGTATCGAAGCCCCCCAGACCGTCGATCGTTTCCAGTTTTCGGCACTGATGGAACATCTCATACATGGTGGTCGCGCTGCGCGTATCGAATCTGGAGACATCCAGCGCCTTGAGCTCGTAGCAGCTCTCGAACATCATGTAAAAGCTGGTGACGTTCCGGGTGTCGAAGCCAGACAGATCCACAGCTTCAAGCGCTTCGCACTTGAAGAACATCTGCTGCATGGTCGTGACGTTCTGGGTGCCGAAATTATCCGGCAGGATCAACGTCTTGAGCTTGTAGCAGTCGGTGAACATGTAGCTGGTGTCGGTGACCGCGCCATTGTGGAAGCTGGACAGGTCCAGCGTCGTCAGCGATTGGCAGTTGCCGAACATGTTCGTCATGTTATCGACGCTGGTGGTGTCAAAGTGGCTGACGTCGATGGACTTGAGGCCCTTGCAGTTCTTGAACATGTTGGACATGGTCGTGACGTTGGAGGTGATAAAGCGGGATAGATCCAGCGTCTCAAGCATCTCGCACCCTCTGAACATCTCTTGCATCGTGGTGACGCTGGAGGTATCGAAGCTGCTCAGGTCGATGTTCTTTAGCGTTTTGCAGTTGAGGAACATGCCCAGCATCGTCGTGACCTTGCCGGTGTCGAAGGCGGACAGGTCGAGGGTCGGGGCAATGGCGCTGCCGTCCGCGTTCTTGAGGTCGACGCCCAACTGCTCGAACATGTACTTCATGTCCGTAACTTTGGACGTATCGAAGGAGGACAGGTCGAGGCCGCCGTTTGCGGGGTTGCCCAGCATGCGGCACATGGCGAACATGTGGTCCATGTTCGCGACGTTTTCGGTATCCAGCGCGGCCAGGTTGACGATGTTCTCCAGCGCGTAGCAGTCCTGGAACATATACTGCATGTCGTTGACCAGGGAAGTGTTCATGTCCGCCGGGAAGATGACCTGGCGCAGCGCGTGGTCGCCCTTAAAGAGGTTTATAAACTTCGTCGCCGAGGAGAAGTCCATGCCGCTCAAATCAAGGGACGTGAGCTTCGGGCTGTTCAGGAACATGGCGGTCATGTCCGTGACGTTCTGGGTGCCGAAGTCCCGCGGCAGCGTGAGGCTCGTCAGGTTGGAGCAGCTCTGGAACATGCCGTCCGTGTACGTGGCATAGTCGGCCTTGAGGCCGGTCATGTCGATGCGCTCGATGGCGGTATAGTTCATGAACATCTGGCGGCAGTTGACGCCGTCCCCGGGCAGGTAGACCTCGAGCGTGTCGGTGCACCACTCGATGGCCTGGTTGTCCGGGTTGAAGCGCACGTAGATGCTCTTCGGGAAGTCCGTGCTGTTCTCGCTGACCTTGGTCCAGCCGTTCAGGTCGTCGGGCAGGCCCACGGGCACGAAGGCCTTTGCGTTGGCCTTGACATTATAATTGGTAACGAATTTATCCCACAGGTCCCTCCGCATCCGCGCCGGCTTGGGCGGCTCCTCGGGCACGTAGGTGCCCAGCTCCACCACGGGCACGGGCAGGCCGGTGGTCTCTTTGATCTGGGTGGCGACGTTGCCGTTCTTGTCGAGCCACACCTTCTTGATGGTGATGACGCCGGTCTCCTGGCGCGCGTTGGGCATGCTGAAGCGGCGGAAGAAGGTATAGAAGAAGCGATTGGCCGGGGGCTCACGATCGTCCCGGTCGCCGGAGGTCGCGCCCAGCGGATAGACGGTGATGTCGTCGCCGTCCTGGGTGAAATTCTGCATGCTGCCGCCGGGCCAGGTGATGGTGATCTGGCCCTCGTGGCCGACGGTCACGGTGTAGAGCGTGTCGTCGAGCACGTGGTTCTCGGGGGCGACGGTCTCCCGCAGGGCGTAGGTGCCGGGCTCCAGGCCCAGGAAGTCCACCGCGCCGCTGGTCTGGCTGACGGCGGTCATGTCCACGGGCGTGCCCAGGTCGGACGTGCCGGTGAGCCGGAACGCCGCGCCCGCGAGGACCTTGCTGTTGGCCGCGTCCACCTTGATGAGGCCAAGGTCGTGGAGCGGCTCGTCGATGATCTGGTAACTGGTCTCCTCGTAGTCCACCGCCGGGTCGGGCCTGGTCTTGACGACCACGAGCTTCACGCTGTCGGTGTCCGCGGCGTCGCCGCCGTCGAGGGTCATGGTCACGTCGCGGGCGGCGCTGACCACCACGCGGAAGGCGCGGTTCGCCTGGGCGTACCCGTCGGCGGGGGTGAACTCCTCCAGCTTGTACGCGCCCTGCTCCACGTCCTCGAACCGCACGCGGCCCAGGCTGTCGGACTCGGCGAACTTCTCGATGGCGTTGTGGTAGTCGCTGACGCCGCTTAACTTGAACATGACGCCGGGCAGCGCCCTGGCCGCCGCGCCGTCCACCGCGCCCAGCTTGGTGAACTCGAAGTCCGTCCACTGGCGGGGCTTGTTGGTGATCCTCCAATAGGTGAGGGTCGCGCCGCTGCCGGTGGTTTCCTCGATCTTCTCGCCGGTCAGCTTGGCCTCCTTGTCGCGCGGTTTGACCAGGCCCTCGATGGTGGCGGTGCCGTCGGCGTTGACGCGCACGGTCATGACGGTGGAGCCGTCCACCTGGAAGTCCTGTACGCCGTCCTCCTCCCAGAGCTGGTAGTAGTGGGTCTCGTCGGTGAGCTCCAGGTCGGTGAAGGACAGCGTGCCGCTGGAATTGGTGGTCAGCGTGGCGTCCACGGCGGTGCCGTAGCCGGAGGTGCCCTTTAGATGGAACTTGATGCCGGGGATGGGCGTGTTCTCGTCGTCGAAGCGCACCTTCTTGATGTTCAGGCTGCCCACCACGCGGTAGGAGATGACGGTGTTGCCCTGGTTGACGACCTCGTCCTCGCCGGTCACGAACGACTTGGACTCGGAGGTCATGTTCTGGTTCAGGTACACGTCGTTGTAGGCGCGGGCGTCGGGCTTGGGCATCTTGGACACAGGGTCTATCACGGCGTCGTGGGGCGCGTTCAGGTACACGAACACGGACACGGTCTTGCCGCCGTGGAGCACGAAGTGACCGTCCTCGCCGGTATCGTCGGCGGCGCGGCGCAGGTCCACGGCCACGGCGGTCACCTTTGAAAGATCGGTGACCTCGGACGCCGGGACCCAGAACGGCGCGTCGTTGAAGCGGTATTCGAGATTTGCGAAGGTCTCCTGGGTGATGGCAGGATCAGCCGCGATGGCGTCCCTCATGGCCTCCCGGGAGATGGTGGAATAGTACACCACCGGGTCCGCGCCCATGGCCCGGGCCAGGCTGGTGTCCACGCTCTTGAGCGTGCCGTACCAGTCGGACCGCACCAGCTCGTCGCCGGAGCCGGTCTCGAAGCTCTCCAGGAAGTCGAACACGATCAGGTCCCGGGCCTTGGAGCCCACGTTGGGACCGAACTGGAGGCGATAGGAATACTCGCCCTCGGCGTAGGTGACCGCGGACTTGCCGTACTTGGCGTCATTGGCGGTGGCGCGGACGGTCTTTTGCAGGCCCAGCGTGCCGGACACCAGCGCCCCGACGGGGCAGTCGCGGGCGGTCATGATGACGCGGGCGGGGTCGCGCACCAGGTCGTAGAGCACGTCGTCCGTGGGCCACGCGGCCACGTCGGACTCCCGGCGGTACATGTAGCTGTTGTCGTACCGGCCGATGTCGTCGTTGCCGGTCTTGTAGGCCACCAGGTTGTGGGCGGTGACCACGGTGGTGTCGTTGCCGCGCTGCTGGAGGATGGCGTCCCAGGTGATGGCCGTGTCGTAGGTCATGCGGTAGGTCTCGCCGGGGTCGGTGAAGTTCACCGTCATCAGCATGCGGCCGGAGCCCTGGTAGTTGGACTCGAGCTGGACGGAATACTGGCTCTGGTCCAGCGCCTCGCTGACGAGTTTGCCGTCCTTCGTCACGCCGCGATAGGCCGCCAGCGAGCCGGGGATGTACTCCACGCCCAGGGGCAGCAGGTCGTAGAACACGCCGCTGTCCTGGCTGACCAACTGCTCCGTGTTGTCGATGGAGAAGGTCTCCTTCATGTCCACGTCCCAGGAGATCAGGTAGCGGCTGTTCAGCGTGTCGTTCTTGCGGCTGGTGTAGTTCTTGTTGATGACGCTCTTTCGGGTGTCGCCGATGATGTCGTCCATGCCGCTGCGGGTGAAGTGGCGAAGCACGCTATCATCCTGCCGGACGAACATCTCCGCCTCGTTCCAAAGCTGCATCTCCGGGCTGTCTTTGTCGATGGCATTCAGCGCCTGCGATACGATCGCGCCGCCGCGCTTCAACGCCACGGTGGGCTTGGTCTCGAGCTTGGTGGAATAGAGGGCGTTTTCGTTGGACAGCTTGTAGCCGGTGATGTTGGCGCCCGCCGCGAACACGAGGCGGTTCGGAGTGGAGTTGTCGAAGTCCACCAGCGCCGCGACGGTATTGTCCGCAGACCATAGCCCGGTCATGAAGGAATACCGCGCCTCGCCGGTAACGGCCGTCCCGTCGTTCTCGAGGGTGAACACCATGTCGCCCAGGCGATCCTCGTTCGCCAGTTTGGCCAGCATGCTCCCGCTGCGGCTGACGGGGTCGAAGCCCGCGCCCGCCTGGTACTCGCCGTCCATGAACACGTAGCTGAAGTCCACGGCGGTGAAGCGGTAGTCGTCCTTTTGCAGGGGCTCGGTGACCACGGTGTACCCGTTCTGGGCGGACGGACTGCCGGCATTTTCCCACGCCGCGTGGTCGAAGTACCGCAGCCACAGCTTTTTGTCGCTCAGCTCGACGGTCACCTTTTTCTTGCCGAAGTTGTCCTTGTTATTCTCGTCGGTCCTGGGGTCGGGGTCCGTGCCCACCTCGCCCTCGTAGGTCTCGGCCCAGGTGTTGGCCTGGAACCAGGCGTCGTAGCGCAGGCCGTCGATCTCGGTAAACGCCTCCTTGACGGCGTCGCCGTTATCGTCCACACCCACGGTCTGTTCGCCCGCGATGAGCTTGGACAGCTCGTAGCTGGTGGTCAGGCCCTTCTTCTCGCTCTGGGACGTGCCCGCGGGGATGACGTAGTGGGCCTTGACGACCTCGTAGTGGTTCTTGGACGGCAGGGCGCTGTCGGCATCCACCTGATCGGTGGGATGGACCTTGGCGACGACCTCGTTTTCGACGATGTAGCTGCCCTCGCTCTCAAGGAGCGCGTCGTAGTGATCCTTTTCGATGCGGGTCAGCACGTAGTCCTTGCGGACGTTGTCGCCGTAGTTGACCCGGCAGTTTTCGACCACGTTGGCCTCCGCGCCGGTGTCGAAGGTCCCGTCGGCGCTTTCGGCCATGCGGTAGCCCACCACCGCGCCCTGCGCGCTGAGCAGCTTGTCGTCCAGCGTGAAGTCGTAGGGCTGGGTGGCGGTGATCTTCGTCTCGATCTCCCAGACGGCGTAATAATATTGGTCGGCGTCCACGGGCGCTTCGCCCCAGGCGTCCTTCCATGCGCTGACGTTGCGGTCGGCGGTGGCGGGGGCCTTCTTGTTGACGCTGGTCACCACGGCGGTGGTGTCGATGTTGACGGGGATCTTCTCGCTCTCCTTGTCCAGCAGGTGATCGGCGTCCCGGTCCATGACCACGGTGGTCCTGCCGGTGGTAGTGTCGTAGACCGCCCGCTCGCCGTAGATGGTCAGCCAGGCCAGGGCGGGGTCGGATTCGTCATTGTCCGCGCCGTAGTCGATATAATCGAAGGTCTCCTTGGTGGTGACGTAGCTGACCTCGAAGTAGCCCACCTGGGTGGGGTCCGCGGGCACGCGGTTGTACACGGCCACGTAGGACTTCGACGGGTCCGCCTCATTCTCCACGATCTTGTAGACGAACACGTGCTCGTCGGTGAGCTGCGCCTCCATCTCCGCGGCGGGGATGGCCAGCTCCACCGCGTCGGCGTAGTTGCCTTCGCGGTCCTTCAAAATGTGCAGCGGGATGCGGATCTCGATCTGTCCCGGTGCCCACTCGGTCTTTTCGGTGGTGTAGGTGGAGAAGGAATAGTCCACGCGATAGGTGAAGGCGTGGCCTTCCTCGGGGTGTTCGTGCTCGGTCCACACCCAGTCCTTGCCCACCGGCTCCGCGCCGTCCTCCAAGGTGATGCGGATGTCCGGCCGGATGATGCGGATGGGCGCGATGGGCGCCTCGGCCACGGCGTCGGTCACGCGAATTTCGATGATCGTGCCGTCGGCGAGGGTCACGGTCAGGGTCTCGAGCGTGGAGAAGGGCTTGAGGCTGATGAGCAGCCAGTCCGCGACCGTCTCGCCGTCCTCGCCGTACACGGGGGACAGCTTCAAGAGGCTCTCGTCGGTGAAGCGCACCGCGGAGCCGGTCAGGTCGGCGTCGATGTTCAGCCACTCCAGCAGCGCGCTCAGCAGCACCTCGCTCTCGCCCAGGATGCTGCGGCGGTGGGTCGCGCCGTCGGCGTCGGTGTACTCGAAGTCCACCGTGTAGGCGATGCCGTACACGGAGAAGGATTCGGCGTCGAACACCACGGCGTCGGCGTCACGGTCGGCGTCGATCACGTCTACCGCGTCCGCGCCGAAGTGCAGCGCGTGCACGTCCGCGCCGCGGTTATCGGCGTCCTCGGCCAGGGTCACGCTGACCGCCACGGGCGCGGCGGGCTGGACGGGCTGGCCGTCGGAGAGTATGGTGATGTCGAAGAAGCGGGCCAGTTGGATGGAGGCGGTGTCGGCCAGGGCGTCCGCGGCGCGGGCCAGGTAGTCGTCGTCCGTGACCTCCTCCACCGACAGCGTCGCGCCCTCGGGGATGTTGGCCTCCGCGCCGTAGGTCACCTGGACGTTCCAGGTCAGGCCGTCGGCGGCGATGTAGCGCTCGGTGATGACCAGCGCGTAGACGGAGAACGCCTCGGCGTCGAAGGCCACGGCGTCGGCCCCGGCCCCGGTCTGCTCGACCACGCGGGCGTTGCCGTCGTCATCCATGTGGACCACCACGGCGTCCTCGGCCTGGGGCATGGCTTCCGCCTCCACCAGGGACATGGACACGGAGATGGGCAGGCGCGGCTCGATCTCCGCGCCGTTTTTATCGTAGAAGGTGATGTCCACCGCGTGCACGCCCTTGACGGCCACGCTGTCCCCCTCCACCGCGTCGGCGATGCCGGTCAGCGTGTCGTCGTCCTCCACCGCGGCGACGGCCATGGTCGTGCCCTCGGGGAACGCGCCGGCGTCGGCGGCCACGCGCACGGCCATGTCGCCCGCGCGGCCCTCGAAGGTCTGGGCGGGCCAGGCGGTGTAGTCCGTCAGGTTCAGGATATAGGTGTCCCCCGCCTCGACGACGATGGTCGCAGCGTCGAAGGAGCGCAGGGGCGTGACGGCCCAGTCGCCGTCATTATAGGAAATGTCGAACAGGTCGGCGTCGTAGTCGATCGTCCACTCGGACGCTTCGACGGCCTCGGGCGCTTCCACGACCTCGGCGGGAAGGGCGTCCTCGGCGGGTGCCTCGCCGATCTCGGCGTACACCGGCTCGTATTCCACCACCAGGCCCTCGGCCTCCGCCATCAGCGCGGCCAGGGACAGCGGCAGGGCGGCGTCGGACAGGTCCACGTCGGCGGTGTAGGTGTCGCGGACGATGACCGGCTCGACGACCTCGGCCTCCACCGGCGCGTCCGTCGGCTCCGGCATGGGGGTGGGTTCCTCGGTGGGCTCGGGCGTTTCGACGGGCTCCTCGATACCGACTTCGGTCGGTGCTTCGGTCGGTGCTTCGACGACGGGCGCTTCGAGGTCGGCCCAGACCGTGGTCGGTTCTTCGACCACTTCGACCTCGACCTCCGCTTCGGGGGC
>JAFUWR010000269.1 GCA_017471125.1 Clostridia bacterium
GGCTGGGCATCCTGGAGCTGTCCACCGGCAGGCTGACCGCAGCCAACGCCGGCCACGAATTCCCGGCGCTCAAGCTGCCGGGCGGGGGCTTTGAACTGTACAGGGACAAGCACGGCTTCGTCATCGGCGGCATGGAGGGCGTGCGCTACAAGGAATACGAGATCCAGCTGGAGCCGGGCAGCAAGCTGTTCGTGTACACCGACGGCGTGCCGGAGGCCACCAGCGCCGAGAAGGAGCTGTTCGGCACCGAGCGCATGATCGATGCGCTGAACGTCGATCCCGGCGCGACGCCCGAGCAGATCCTCAAAAACGTGCGCGCCGGCGTGGACGGCTTCGTGAAGGACGCGGAGCAGTTTGACGATTTGACCATGCTGTGCGTGGAATACAAGGGAGGTGGTGCCAGATGAAGGAGTTGACAGTCGCAGCCACACTGGAGAACATCCCCGTCGTCACGGCGTTTATCGACGAGCAGCTGGAGGCGCTGGACTGTTCGATGAAGGCCCAGATGCAGATCGACATCGCCATCGACGAGCTGTTCGGCAACATTGCCCACTACGCCTACCCGGACGGTACGGGCGAAGCCATGGTGCGGCTTGACTTCGACGAAGCCGCGCACATGGCGAGCATTTCCTTTGTGGACAACGGCGTACCCTTTAACCCTTTGGAACAGACCGACCCAGATGTGACCCTCTCCGCGGAGAAACGTGATGTCGGAGGTTTAGGGATATTCATGGTTAAAAAGACGATGGACACGCTTGAATACAGCCGTGAAAACGGTTATAATGAAGTGACAATACACAAGCGCATTTGATGTGGTATTTATTATACGAGGAGGCAAGATGATGAAATCAGATGTCATCATGATCGACAATCATGGGAATGGCTTCTCGGAGGCCGTTGAACAGACCTGGCTTTTTTGTGAATCTTGCGACGGATTAAATGGCAAGAGTATACTGCGCATGCAGCTCATTGCCGAAGAAATGCTGAGTCTGGCTCGAAGTATCACCGGCGAAATGAGGGCATCTTTCTGGATTGAAGGGAATGGGACAGAAATCGAGTTCCATATGACCACTCAGACTGTCATGGACAAGGAAAAGCGTGGTCTGCTGATCATGTCCAGCACGTCCATGAAAAACGAAGCAGCGAAGGGATTTTTAGGAAAGCTCAGGGATGTTTTCGAACAGGCAATGGCATCCGAGCCCAGTCACACCGACGAAGTTGTTCCCTATGAGCTTCGAGGCGACATAGCAAATGATTTCTACGAGGTCAAAGAATGGGACGGGCTTGAGCGTTCTATCCTTAGAAAGTTGGCGGACAACGTGAAAATCAGTATCCGCGGAAGAACCGTCGATATGATGGTCTCCAAGCGGCTGGCAAAATAATCCGAATATGAAAGCATAGGAGGCAATGAAAATGAGAATCTCCCAGAACATGAACGGAACCAATCTGAACATCGCCTTGGAGGGCCGCCTGGACACGACCACCGCGCCGGAGTTGGAAAAGGCTTTGAAGGACAACATGGATGCCGCCAACGAACTGACGATGGACTTTGAAAAGTTGGATTACATCTCCTCCGCAGGCTTGCGCGTGCTGCTCTCGGCCCACAAGACCATGATGAAGAAGGGCGGCATGAAGGTCGTGAACGCCAACGAGATGGTCAAAGAGGTGTTCGACGTGACCGGCTTTGCGGACATTCTGGACATTGAATAGATGAATCCATGTAGATGAACAGACGATCCCTGCTTTCTGCCCAAGGTACACAAGAGGAGGTTCCCCATGATACACGTTGACAACGCCCTTTGGCTGCTGATGGAGAAGGACCCGACCCTGAATCCCTACGCGGGGGAGATCAGGATGCATCTCGACCGATTCAACGACCGGCGCTGGCAGCTCAATGAGTGGCGGAACCTCTCTGACTTCGCCAACGGCCACCGCTACTTTGGCTTTCATCGAACGGGATGCACCGCCGCTACTGCCCAAGGGGCAAGCGGCGGCAGCACCGCGCAGGATTCCGAAGGAATCGCGCGGGCTGGTCGCGCCTGCACGGATGTGCAACGGCGCGACTGCTCAAAAACCGGCTGGGTGTTTAGGGAATGGCTGCCCGGCGCGGACGCGGCCTGGCTGACCGGCGACTTCAACTACTGGGCCAAGTGGGAATATCCCTTGCAGCACATCGGCGGCGGCGTGTGGGAGATCTATCTCGACGGCTGGGACAGGTTAAAGCACGGCCAGTTCATCAAGCTCCTGGTGGGCCGGGAGGGCACGAGCTTCGAGCGCATCCCCGCCTACATGACCCGCTGCGTGATGGATATGTCCACCGAGACCCTCTGCGGCCAGATCTGGATGCCCGATGAGCCCTTCGAGTGGACGGACGGGGATTACTTCGGCAAGTGCCGCCCGGATTCGCCGATGATCTACGAGGCCCACATCGGCATGGCCCAGGAGCACGGCGGCATCGGCTCCTACCGGGAGTTCGCGGACAACACGCTGCCCTGGATCCAGGGCGCGGGCTATAACACCGTGCAGCTGATGGCGATCCAAGAGCATCCCTACTACGCTTCCTTCGGCTACCAGGTGACCAACTTCTTCGCCCCATCTCACCGCTACGGCACGCCGGAGGATTTGAAGTACCTGATCAACAAGGCCCACGGCATGGGGCTGTCGGTACTGCTGGACGTGGTGCACAGCCACGCCTGCCCGAACCCCGGCGAGGGCTTAAACCAGCAGGACGGCACGAACTACCAGTACTTCCACGACGGCGAGCGGGGCTGGCACGCGGGCTGGAAGACCCGGATATTCGACTATTCCAAGCACGAGGTGCTCCACTTCCTGCTCTCCAACCTCA
>JAFUWR010000270.1 GCA_017471125.1 Clostridia bacterium
TGCTGTGGAAGCTGGGCTTCAAGTGCATCGACATGAAGGAGAGCGTGACCCAGCGCTTCATGATGGACGGCACGGAAGGGGAGCCGCTGCACCTGGTGGTCGACGCGGACTACGTGGAGGACCCGCTGAGCGACGTGAAGTGCACCCTGTCGATGCGGAGGGAATAGCTACATATGAAAAGGACGCGCCGCCGTCACGACGGGGGCGCGTCCACTTTGTCCAGTGTGCTCTCGAGCTGTTCCACCGGCATGGGCTTGTAGAAGTAGAAGCCCTGCATCTCGTTGCAGCCGCGGCTTAACAGGAATTCGGCCTGGGACTCCCGCTCCACGCCCTCGGCGATCAGCTCCATGCCCAGGTCGCGGACCATCTGGATCATGTGGCTGACGATGATCCGCCCGCGCTCCGGGTCGCCGGTGCCGGTCAGGAAGTGGAGGTCCAGCTTGATGCGGTCCACCGGCACCTCCTTCAACATGTGGAGCGACGAGTAGCCGCTGCCGAAGTCGTCCATCTCCACCTGGAAGCCGCACTCGCGAAGCTGCCGCGTGGTGTCGATGAGCAGGTCGGGGTCCTCGGCGAAGGCGGTCTCGGTGATCTCCACGCGAAGCTGGTCGGGCGTGAGGCCGTTGGCCTTTATGAGGTCCCTGAAGTGGCCGGGGATGTCCCGGTCCTCCCGGATGTCCGTGCGGGACAGGTTGACGGACACGGAGCGGTGGTGGCCCTGCTCGTTCCAGCGCTTGAGGTCGCGGCACACCGTATCCCATACGAAGCGGTCCAGCTCGTAGATCAGGTCCGCCTCCTCGAGGGTGGCGATGAAGTCCGACGGCGGCAGCCAGCCCAGCGTCGGATGATCCCAGCGGCACAGGGCCTCCATGCCGGTGACCGCGCCGGTGTCGCGCCGGACCTGGGGCTGGTACCAGACCTTCAGCTCCCCGGCGCGGATGGCGACGGGCAGGTGCCCGACCACGTCGGCGACCTTCCTCCCCCACGCCCACTGCTTGGGATTGTAGAACTCGTAGCCCGCCTTGCGGGTCTCCCGCACCCGGCGCTCGGCCACGCGAGCGTAGTCCAGCATGTGATCCACATCGACGCGCTTGTAGTCCTCGGGCGTCAGCACGTAGACGCCGCTGCAGATCTGCACCAGGTTCTCCTTGCCCCGATTGACGAAGTAATACTTCACCGGGTCAAGCACTTCGATCTCGTCCTGGCGCATCTTTTCCTCGCCGCCGATGTGCCGAAGCACCACGAAGTGGTCGTCCGCCACGCGGCCCATGCACTCGTGGTCGGACAACGTCGCCACGGACCTCTTCGCCCAGAACCTGAGCAGGTCGTCGCCGGCGTCCATGCCCAGGCTGTCGTTGATGTACTTGAAATTCTTGATGTTGTTGTAGGAGATGAAGTACGGCACGTCCGGGTGCTCCCGAAGCAGCTCGGCCACGCGCTTGCGGAACCCGTTCAGGCTGTACACGCCGGTCAGCTCGTCGTGGTCGATGAGCTCGCGAAGCCGCTCCTCCTGTTCGAGCCGCATGGTCCGCCGCCGCTGGATGGCGATGACGATCATGGCGATGAAGAGCAGCGCGGCCAGTATCAGCATCAGCCCGTAGCGGTAGAGCACGTCGGACAGGTCGTAGCGGTAGAGCCGCCGGGACGTGTAGTCCAGTATGATGGCCTGCCGGTGGGTGTCGGTCAGGCCCGCGATGCCGTCGTTCAGCCGCGCGACGATGGCCCGGCCCGCGTCGGTGTCCCGCGTGCCCGCCCGGAA
>JAFUWR010000271.1 GCA_017471125.1 Clostridia bacterium
CGATGTGCAGCGCGTTGGCGATGATCACCGCGTCGAAGCTGTCGTCCCCGTAGGGCAGGTCCGTGGCGTCCGCCACCTCGAAGGTCAGGTTCGGGACAGGCCCACCCTTCTTCGCCTCGGCGATCATGCCGTCGGAGTAGTCGGTGGCGACCATGCGCCGCGGGTGCGACGTGCCGCGCCAGCAGTCCGGGACCGGTGGCCAGCTCCAGCACCTCCATACCCGCGATCCGCTCGGGGATGCGCTGGTACATGAAGTCGTAGATCTGCCGGTCGGCCCGCATCGCCCGCTTGTAGATGGGCGCGTACAGGTCCCATGTGCGCTTCTTCATGGCTATTTCCTCGCGATCACGGCGATCCACGGCTTGGACGGATGGTGGTCCGTGCCGACCCGGGAGAAGCCCGCCGCCTTGAGCGCCGCCTCGATCTCCGGGGCGGTGTAGTTCTTCATGCCGTCGATGATCTTCTCGAACCTTTGGCTCGTGGCGTCCGTGCCGTCGGACTCGTTGCAGATCAGGAACGCGCCGCCAGGCTTCAGGATGTTCGCCACCTGCCCGAAGCACCGCTCCAGCCCCGGCCAGAAGTAGATCGTCTCGAAGGCCGTGGCCAGGTCGAACGCCGCCGCCGGGAGGTCCAGCGCCGACACGTCGCCCTGCCGCACGTCGCAGCGGCCCGCGTCGATCATGGCTTTATTGTACTCCCGCGCCTTCTCCACCGACAGCGCCGAGTAGTCCACGGCGGTGACATGGGCGTCCGGGTAGCGCTTCAACAGCTCGCCCGCGTTGCGCCCGCCGCCGCAGCCCAGGTCCGCCGCCCGGGTCGGGCGCAGGTCCGGCAGGTGCGCCATGCCCCAATCGGCCAGCTTCGCGTGGCCGGAATTCATGCCGCTGAGCATCAGCTTTCCCAGCACGCCCTCGGGCTTGCGGGTCTGGCTCACGTAATCCTTGAACAGTCCCATGGTCGTCCCTCCTATGTCCCCCGCTTTTTCGCGAGCCGCGCGCCGCGGGCGTTTTGCTCGGTGTCGTCGTCCTCGATGTAGCCGTCGTAGGGCGCCTCCGGGTCGGCATAGCGCCGGGTGAAGGGCTTGCAGATGTCCGTCCGGTGGGCGAAGGCGAAGTCCAGGTCGTCCGTCCAGCCGGTGTGTCCGGTGATGACCGCGATGCGCCGGTTGCGCCCGCGGATGTTCGCCTCCAGCTTTTCCAGCGACCGCACGGCCAGCTTGTTGTCCTCGGCCAGGGTGCTGATGAAGCTGTACCCGCCGTCCGCGCCGAACCAGATCGTGTCGCCGGTGAACAGGTACTCGTCGTCCACCAGGTACACCATGTGGCCCCAGGTGTGGCCGGGCACCAGTATGCACTCCACCTTGATGCCGCCGAAATCGAGCACCTGCCCGTCCTTTAAGAGCACCCGCTCGTTGTCCGTTTTGACCATCGGCAGCTTGTACAGCCCGTGGATGACCCGCCGCCGCGCCTCGCCGGTCAGGTAGCGGTTCTCGATCTCGCCGATGTACACCGTCGCGTCCCTGAACAGCAGCTCGCTGTCGCGCTCCAGCGCGCCGACGTGGTCGGTGTCCTGGTGGGTGATGAGGATGTGCCTGATGGACGCCGGGTCAATGTCCAGCCATCCCATCTTCTCCCTGAGCCGCGCGTAGTTGTAGCCCGCGTCGATCATGATGGTGACGCCGTTCTTCGTATAGAAGAAGATGTTCGCCACCCACTCCCGCACGCAGGCCACGTGGTCGTCGATCCAGCCGGTGTTCAGGGGCTTGAAGATCGCCCGCCCGCGGAACATCGCGCTCATGGACCGCTTCTGGTTTTCCGAATCCTTCCTCGCCATTTCTGTTTCCCCCTATACGGGCATATCCATGAACTCGTCGATGGCCTTCAGCACGGGGGCGGTATACTGCTCCCCGCCGAACAGCCACTGCTCGTGCTGCATGTCGAATTCGCGGATGTCCGGGTCGCGAAAGTGCCTCTTGTATCGGTTCAGGTACTTCTCCCCCATCTTCCTGGCATAGATGAAGTGCGCCCGGGTGTGCTCCACATGGATGTCGTCCTCGAGCCAGGTGAGCAGGTCGGTGTAGTACTCGTTCTTGATGGACTCCGGCGAGAACTTCTCGAAGCAGCCCATGAATCTGTCCGCCGTCTCGTCGCTCATCTCGAAGAACTGCTTGAGCTTCGCCCGGGTCTTTTCCCGCTTCTTGTCGCTCTTGGTGAAGCTGGTCAGCAGCGGCACCACCAGCTTCGATTGGAGCCACGCGCTGAATTTGCCGCTCTGGTCCAGGTCGGGGCTTCCGAAGATGCCGTGGTCCAGATGGACGTTTCGCCGCTGGATGAGCTGGCCGACGAAGCTCGAGCCCAGGGACGAGCCGATGGCCCCGTCGATTTTCCCATCGAAACGCTCCTGTATGTAGCGCTCGATCTTCCCGGTGACCGTGAGCATGTCGGGGAAGACGGACCCGCTGCCGTCGAAGCCGTCGTAGTCCACGCAGACCAAGTGGTACTTCGCGCCCAGCCGGTCCAGCACCGCGGCGAAGTTCGTCTCGTAGTCGCAGGCCGTGCCCGGCAGCAGGAACAGCGTCTTGCCCGACCTGTTCCCCATCTCGTCAAATCGCATGGGTCATCCCTCCTCTTTCCCCGACAGGAACCGCGTGGCCTCCCGACAGAAGCGCTCCGGGAACATCAGCACCAGCTCCGCGTGGGCCAGGCCCGCGAACTCCCGGACGACGGTCTGCGGGAACGCCCGCTTCGTGTAGGCGATGTCGTTCTTGCGGGCGCGCTTCTCCTGCTCGCCGTACCAGTATTCGATCTCGGTCGGCACCCGCGGCACCGGGTCCGGCATATCATAGTTGTTGGTGGACCAGAACACGTTGTAGATCGTCCGGGGCGAGAAGTGACGCTTCTCGAAGTCGAAGATCTTGCGGTAGTGCGCCTCCGGGTCCTCCCCCGCCGGCGTCCAGCGCTTCGGCGGCATCGCCAGCTTCATCAGCGTCAGGGACTTGGTGCCCAGCATGATCGACACCCAGTCCGCCACCGAGATCAGTCGGCAGATGAGCTTCGGGTACGGATAGGGCGTGATGCCCGCGTCGATGATGGCCTTGTCCACCGGGATGTCCTCCGTCGCCAGGAAGCGGATGACGCTGGCCCCGCCCATGGACACGCCGTACATCGCCTCCACCTTCTTTATCCCCTTGCCCCGCAGGTATTCGGCGGCGTCCCGGGCGTTCTTCTCCAGGGTGGTGAACGTCGTCCCCTGCTCGTCGTGGCCGTCCGCGATGAACAGGTAGACGTGCCAGTCCCGCGCCATCGCCTCCGCCGACGGCTTGAACACCCACCAGGGCTCCGCCGCGCACTGGAACATGACGAACGTTTTCCCATTCCCCGCGCCAAATTCATAGACCTTCATAACCGGACCACCTGCCGACGCATCAAAGTTTGTCTCTTCTAACCATTATACCCCCTCTCGCCCAAAAATGCAAGCCCTTTCATCCATACAAAACGTCCCCCGAAAGACCCTTCGGTCCTCCGGGGGACGCGCCTCGTTGTGTATCCGCCCTTTAGCTTTCATACTCTGCAAAGAGCTGGCAGCAGCCCGTCTCGTGGTACCAGCGTATCAATTCCTCGAGCCTGTGTCTTTGGACGTGGATGGCTTCGGACAGGCAGTCCAGGCAGCCATAGGCCACGGCCGTGCGGCAGATGAGCTTGCGATACAGCGCGATCTCATCGCTGGTGAGGGGCGCGCCGCAGCTTTGACAGCGATGGCTGGTCAAGACCTTTCCTCCAATCCGCCCAGATAGACCCGCGAGCCGTGCGGGGGGACCGTCGCCATGAAATGCTCTCCAAAGACCCCGGCGGACGATTGCGCGTAGCAGTCGCGCAGGCGCAGGACCTTGGTTGAGGAGAGGGTCAGCCCGATGTCCCACAGCGCCAGCGGCACATTGGCGGGCGCGTCGCCGAAATTGAAGAAGCCCAGTGCCAGTTCCCCGCCGGTCAGCGCCTTCACCAGCACAAAGGCGTCGTCGTTGCCGTACACCGGCACCTTGTAGGGCGCGCGGCCCTCCGCGTCCTGGTTGACGCGGATGAGGTCCCGGTTCCTGAGGATGGCGCGCGTCTCGGGCGCGAGCGACCGCACGTCGCAGCCGATGACCAGCGGGGAATTGAGGAACGCCCACAGCGCGAAGTGGGTCCGATACTCCTCGTCGGTGCAGCCGGTCATGCGCACCTCGGGATTGACGCCGGCCCCGTTCATGCCCACCACCAGCATGTCCATGTCGTCGTGGCAGAAGGGCGCGCCGCCATTGAGGTGCTCGAGCCGGGCGCGGGCGATGGCCTCGATGGAGAACCAGCCGTCCCGGATGTCGACGGTGGAGCGGAAGGTCCCCGCCCCGGTGGAGCGTATCCAGTTTTCCACGTGCTCCGTGCCCCACTGACAGGCCGCCAGCAGTATGTCGCGCCCCGTAGAACGCAGCGCCAGGGCCATGCGGCGGTACAGCAGCTCCGAGCCGATGCCCGACGGGCGGTTGCAGTTGTCGTATTTCAGATAGTCTATGCTCCATTCGGCCATCTGACGGGCATCCTGGTATTCGTGGTCGAAGCTGCCGGGATACCCTGCGCAGGTCCGCACGCCGCAGCAGCCGTACAGGCCGAGCTTCATGCCCCGGGCGTGGACGGCGTCGGCCAGCGCCTTCATGCCGTGGGGGAACTTTTTCGGGTCCGGCACCAGCCGCCCGTCGACCCGCTCCCGCAGCGCCCAGCAATCGTCCAGTATCACGTATTCATAGCCCAGGTCCCGCAGGCCCTCGGCGATCATGGCGTCCGCGGTCTCCAGCGCCAGCTTCTCGTCGATCTGATCGTAAAAGGTGTTCCAGGAATTCCAGCCCATGGGCGGCGTCGATTTCATGCGCGTTCCTCCGCTTCGATCTGCTTGCGTTCCCTGTAATGCTTCGGACTGACCCCGCAGATCCCCTTGAACATCCGGGAAAACGCCAATTGATCCTCATAGCCGACCTTGTTGGCGATCTCCTGTATGGACATCTCCGTCTCCTCCAGCAGCTTGATGGCGGCATCCGCCCGGATGCGCATCAGGTAGCCCTGCATGGTCTGCCCCGTGTGCCGGCGAAACTGGGTGGAGAGGTAGCCCCGGGAGAACCCGATGTAGTCCACCACATCCTCGACAGTGATGGTGTAGTAGTTGTTTCGGATGAACTCCGCCGCCAGCCGGACGTACTCCTCGCACTCGTTGGTCTTGGGGCGGACGGGGCGGCGATGCCCGTCGTCCGCGACGGCCTCCATCGCCAGCGCCAGGAATTCCAGCAGCACGCCCCGGCGACGCAGGTCCCCCACCGCGTTCATCTCGGGATACTGGTAGATGCGGTTGACCAGCGCGAAGAACTCCCGGGTCTCCACCTCCGAATCCAGGCAGTAGATCTCCGGGCTGAAGCCGATGGCCTCCGCGATGCCCGGGGCTTCGCTGCCGGTGAAGGTGACCCAGCAGTATTCCCACGGGTCCTGGGCGTCCGGGTAGTATTCCACCTCTTCGCCGTCCCGCAGGAGAAAGAGCTGCCCGTAGCGCGGGTGGAACACCCGGTCCCGGGTCTTGAGCGTCCCCCTGCCGGAGAGCACCGCGTGGAGGTGCCAGCAGTCCCGAAGCTCCGGGCCGAAGCGCGCGTCGGGGTCGCAACGCTCCATGCCGCAGGCCACCAGGCGCAGCTCTCCCTGCTGGTCGTGGCTGTACTCCAGGCACCGATAGTGCTTGTTGCGCTTCACGCGGTCGACGGGCTTCACGGCGCTCCCTCCCCTACGGCGAATGGGCCGGCGCGGGCCGGCCCGATTCATTGGATCGTGTTTGCGTTACTCCTGCGCCAGGATGTCGTTCATCTGGGCGGCGACGCTGCGGCAGACATCCGCCATCGCCTCGGGCTCGTTCCAGCCCCGCACCAGGTCGGTGGTGAACATGCCCTCCCAGCGGGTGGTGTAGCGGCTTGCGGGGTGCTGGATCAGCGTGCCGGTCTCCTCGACGGTGAGGAAGGGCGAGAGATCCATGCCCTCGAAGGCCTGCACGAAGGTGTCGGACGCGCCCTTGTAGGATGCCATGGTGACGCCCAGCTCGGACTGCTTGAGCTGTCCTTCCTTGCCGCAGAACCACGCGATCAGGTCGTAGGCCGCCTTGGGGTCGGCGGTGTTGGCCGCGGCGGACCAGCTCAGGCCGTTGTAGAGGCTGCAACGCTCGCCCGGGTCGCACTGGCCGTTGCCGTCGGCGTCCCAGTAGGGGATCATCGCCCAGGCGTAGTCGGCGCTGTTGTCGTCCTGGTAGAAGGCGTTCACCATCCAGGAGCCCTGGAGCATCATGCCAATGTGCCCGCTCATGAACAGCACGTCCGGGTCGGTCTCCGCCATCACCGACTGCGCGGGCATGGAGGGGAACAGGTTCTCCGCCAGCCACGTCATGGCCGCGATGGTGTTCTCATTGTCCATGCCGGAGGTCTTGCGATCCTCGGAGATCAGCCAGCCGCCGAAGTCGTAGATCAGGTTGTACCAGCCGTCCTGGCCGTCGTTGGTGTTCATCGCGGTGCCGTAGACGCCGTCGTCCTTGCCGGCCTCGGTGATGGCCGCGGCCGCGGCGGCATAGTCGTTCCAGGTCCAGGTGTCGTCGGGATAGGCGATGCCGTACTTGTCGAAGATGGCCTTGTTGTAGATGAGGGCGATGGTGTCGTGGTCCTTGGGCAGCCCGTACTGCTTGCCGTCGTAGCTGTAGATGGACACGATGCCCTCGTAGTAGTTGGAGAGGTCGATGGCATCGTCCGCGGCGATGCTGTCGGTCAGGTCGAGCAGCATACTGTTTGCCATATACTTTTCGGCCTCGTTGATGTGCATCCAGAACACGTCGGGCATGGTGCCGCCCATGGCGCCGGCCTCAAGCAGCGTCCAGTATTCGACCCAGGTGATGACCTGCATGTTCACCTTCACGCCGGACTGCGCCGACCATTCGTCCGCGATCTCCCGCAGGCCGGCCAGCTGGTTGTTGTCCCAGATGGCGACGTTCAGTTCGCTGGTCGAGTATTCCCCCAGCGCAACGGAGGTCATGGACAAAACGAGCAGAGCGACCAGTAGTACCGCGATCTTCCTCATGATGATCTCCTTCCATTCCGCGTCGTTCAGTGTACGTTTGCCGGTTTGCGCATTCCGGTGGGTGTTCCCCTTGAACGCTTTTATCATAACCCTTTTTTAGTGAACTGTACATGGAAAGATTTCAATTTGATATGGCAAAATGTCATCTTCCGGGGCGAAAAACGATGGCGCGGACGCATCGGCCGAGGAACCCTTCGCGCGTCCGGCAGGTCAAATGTATTACCGGTCTGACACAAAGGCCAAAAATATTTGGGGGTGAACGAATGAACATGAAGAGGGTGGCGGCCTACTGCCGGGTGAGCACCGGGATGGAGGCGCAGGAGGGCTCCTACGAGACGCAGGTCAGCTATTACAAGACCCTGATCGCATCGGACCCGAATTGCCTGCTGGTGGAGGTCTACGGCGATCGGGGCGCGTCGGGACGGACGGTCAAGCGCCGCCCGGAATTCAAGCGCATGCTCCGGGACTGCGAGGCGGGCAAGATCGACCTGATCCTGAGCAAGTCCATTTCCCGCTTCGCGCGGAACCTGCCGGACTGCATCCGGACCATACGCCGCCTGTGCGCGCTGGGCGTCGGCGTGTACTTTGAGCGGGAGGGGCTGGACACGCTGGCCCCCAACATGGAGCTGCTGCTGAACTGCCTCGCTGCCATCGCGGAGGAGGAGAGCACGTCCATCGGGCAAAACCTCCGCTGGGCGCAGGAAAGGCAGAACGCGGCGGGCAAGCCCTGCCGAATGGCCGCCTATGGCTACCGAAAGGATGAAAACAGGGATTGGATCGTCTGTCCCGACGAGGCGCGGCGGGTGGCGCTGGCCTTCGGCATGGCGAATCGCGGCGAGAGCTACGCCGCCATACGCGCCGCCCTGAACGCCCTGGAGGCGGAAGAAGCCACGGGCAGGGCATGGGACCAGACCACGCTCGGGAGCCTGCTGCGCAACGAGGCCTACTGCGGGGACATCCTGACGAACAAGCATTATTCGGTCGCCGAGCGCGGCATGCGGAAGAACAGGGGCGAGCGCCAGCAGTTCTATATCGAGGGGCATCACGCCGCGCTGGTGCCCCGGGCCGTGTTCGAGCGCGTGAACGATCTGATGGACCGGCGGCTGCTGTGGAAGGGCCGGAAATTGACGGCGGACGAGCGGCGGCTCCTCGACGCGGCGCTGCCGATGGATATGAAGGGGGCGACGTGATGGAGCGCGAGGTACAGGTCTTGCGGCGAGACATGGGGAGGCTCTTTGAAAGGCCGCGGCCCGTGGTGCGCGTGGGCGCCTACTGCCGCGTCAGCACCGAACTGGAGGCGCAGCAGTCCAGCCTCGACCTGCAGATCATGACCTTCAAGGCGCAGATCGCCCTGCACGCGGGCTGGGTGCTGGCGGACATCTACGCCGACGACGGCGTCAGCGGCACGCTGGCCTCACGGCGCACGGAGTTCCAGCGGATGATCCGGGACTGCCGTGCGGGCAGGATCGACTACATCATCACCAAGTCCATCAGCCGGTTCGCCCGGAACACGGTGGAGTGCCTCTCCTATGTGCGGGAGCTCCAGTCCTACGGAACGCAGATCCTGTTCGAGAAGGAGAAGATCGACACGGGGACGCCGTTTTCGGAGATGCTGCTGACCATCCTCGCGGCCTTTGCCCAGGAGGAGAGCCGCAGCCTGTCCGAAAACGTCAAGTGGGGCATCCGAAAGCGGTTCGAGGCGGGCGAGGCGCGGCTCAAGCGGATGCTGGGGTACGGCATCGCGGACGGCCAGTATGTGGTGATCCCGGAGGAAGCCCAGACGGTCAAAAGGATATTCGAGCTCTACGAGACGGGCCGGCGCTCCTGCGCGGAGATCGCGCGGATCATGGAGCGGGAGCGCCGCCCGAATTACAGCGGCCGCGTGTGCTGGAACGCATCCCGCATCCACAGCATCCTCACCAACGAGCGCTACATCGGCGACGTGCTGATGCAGAAGAAGTATACCGAGGATCACATCACCCACCGGGAGATCAGGAACCGGGACAGAGCCGTCCCGCAGTATTACGTCCGGGACCACCACTCCCCCATCATCTCCCGGAAGCAATTCGAGCGGTGCCAGAAGATCGCGGAGATCAAGAACAACCACGGGAGGCCGCTGCAATATCCCTACGATACCCTGCTGGTCTGCCCTATCTGCGGCCACCGGCTGCGCCAGCATGAGATACGGGGACACGCGGGCATGGGCGGCTGGCACTGCGACCGGGACGAGGATTCATGCCGCGGGTATATCGTCAGGACGAAGCTGCTGGACCGCGCCGTGCTCGAGGCAGTCAACGGCCTGGATGCCGCGGCACTGAAAGCCGAGGGGCACGATGCGCTGGCCGCCTTCCGAAAGCAGCACTGGAAGGTGCGGCATGTGGACTATTGCTGGCTGGACGAATACGTCGATAAGATCACCTTCGGGCCGGGGCATGCCCTGACGGTCCATTGGAAGTGCGGCTTGGAGACGACGGTCCGGATGCGCGTGCCCTGCGATACCTTCGATCCCGTGAAGCTGGCAGAAATGGTGTGGGAGGAGAGAGATACATGATCGTCAGGCGCATCGCCCCGAAGAACGAGGGGAAGAAGCTGAAGGTGGCGGCTTATTGCCGCGTCAGCACGGACAAATCCAGCCAGGAGGAAAGCCTGGAGACGCAGAGGACAACCTATGAGGCGATGATCCGGCGCGAACCCGTCTGGGAATTTGCCGGAATATATAGCGACGAGGGGCGCAGCGGCGTGACAGATAAAAGGGAGGGCTTCCGGCAGATGATCGCGGACGCCAAGGCGGGAAAGATCGACAAGATATTGGTAAAGTCCATCAGCCGGTTCGGGCGGGACATCCTGCTCTGCCGTCAGTACGTCGAACAGCTCGCGACCCACAACGTCTCGGTCTACTTCGAGCGCGAGGGCATCGACTCCCTCAACCCAGGCACCCTGATGCTCCTCTCCCTCAGCGCCGCCATCGCCCAGGATGAGAGCC
>JAFUWR010000272.1 GCA_017471125.1 Clostridia bacterium
CCGCCTGGGCCAGGCCCTCGGCATCCCCTGCCGCGTGGCCGACGCCCCCGCCACCTGCGGCGCACGCGGCATGGCGAAGATCATCGAGGACCCCAAGCCCTGGGCCGCCATGATGCAGGGACGGCAGTCGCGGTCGGTGTGGCGGTGATACGCATCTATTCTTCAAAGTGCTCCAGCGAAACCCCGCCCTCCTTGAGCATCTCCACGGCGAACTCGTCGGGATAGCCCTCCTTGAACACCACGCGCTGTATGCCCGAATTGACGATCATCTTCGCGCAGAGCACGCAGGGCTGGTGGGTGCAGTACAGCGTCGCCCCGTCGATGGAGCTGCCCAGCCGCGCCGCCTGGATGATGGCGTTCTGCTCGGCGTGGACGGCGTAGCAGAGCTCCGCCCGGGTGCCGGACGCGATGCCCAGCTTCTCCCGCAGACACTCGCCCCGCTCCACGCAGGTCTTGATGCCCGCGGGCGCGCCGTTGTAGCCCGTGGTCACGATCCGCTTGTTCTTCACGATCACCGCGCCGATCTTGCGGTTCGCCTTGTAACAGCTCGCCCAGTTGGCGATCACGCCCGCGAGCTCCATGAATCGCCGATCCCACTTGTCCATGGGAACACCTCCTATTTCATAAACTTCTCGACACCATTTCCGGGTCGTTGATGGCGTTGTCCAGCAGGCGGCTGAGGAACCCCGTATAGCCCTTGCCCGTCGCCCGCGCCTTTTCCAGCGTCTCCGGCGAGATGCGCAGGGATACCACGGGCTTTTTCGCCATCGCCCGACGCTCCCGCGCCATCGTAGCCATGCGCCTGAGCTGTTCCGTCGAAAGCTCCGGCGCGTCGTCGTCCAATACCGGCGGCAGGGCGGCGGCCCGTTCGATCTCCTCGATCTGCGCCTCTGTCAACGTCATGCCCTTACGAATCACCAAACTGCCCATAATACGCGCTCCTTTCCGCTGGGGTCGCTACTCTGGCCGAGATCAGCCGCGAGGTGTCGCCGCGCTGCGTATAGACGACGAACAGCACCTTCCGGACCATCCCGAGGGACACATAGCGCAGCTCGTCGCCGCTGTGCTCCAGATCGACATCCTCCACCCTGTATTCATCCAGAAACACATATGCGGCGGTTTCAAAGCCGATACCGTGCTTCCGTTTGTTGATCTCATTCTTATGATCGTCCCACGTGACGCGAATACCGTTGATTTCCACGATCATTCCTCCCTGATTAAGTATAACACAAAGTATTACGTTTGTAAATATCATCCCTCCAATATCGCGCACATCGTCCATTTCCCGTCCAAATTCCCATATTTACCAATATTTAACCCCAAATACCGGCCTACCCCCCTTGATTTTCCCATATAAAACGGTTAAACTATCATCTGCAAGGGTTAGCACTCGAATTTTAAGAGTGCTAACAAATCCAATTCACAGCACAGCCTGGGAGGTATGGAGCATATGAAGATCAAGCCTTTGGGTGACCGCGTGGTCATCAAGAATCTGGAAGCCGAGGAGACCACCCGCGGCGGCATCATCCTGACCAATTCGGCCAAGGAGAAGCCGGTGATGGCGGAGGTCCTGGCGGTGGGTCCGGGCGGCAACGTGGACGGCAAGGAGATCGTCATGCACGTAGCCGAGGGCCAGAAGGTCATCTATTCCAAGTACGCCGGCACCGAGGTCAAGCTGGACGGCGAGGAATTCATCATCGTGCGCCAGTCGGACATTCTCGCGGTCGTGGAATAATCAGCGGAGGTAAATAAAAATGGCTAAGCAGATCAAATACGGCGAGGAAGCTCGCAAGGCATTGCAGACGGGTATCGACGCGCTGGCCGATACCGTAAAGATCACCCTGGGCCCGAAGGGCCGCAACGTGGTGCTGGACAAGAAGTTCGGCGCTCCGCTGATCACCAACGACGGCGTGACCATCGCCAAGGAGATCGAGCTGGAGGACCCCTTTGAGAACATGGGCGCGCAGCTGGTGCGCGAGGTCTCCGTCAAGACCAACGACGTGGCCGGCGACGGCACCACCACCGCGACGCTGCTGGCGCAGTCCATCGTGCGCGAGGGCCTGAAGAACGTGGCCGCGGGCGCGAACCCGATGGTCGTGAAGAAGGGCATCGAGCTGGCCACCGAGGCGGCGGTCCAGAGCCTGGCCGCCCAGTCCAAGCCCATCGAGGGCAAGACCGAGATCGCGCAGGTCGCCTCCATCTCCTCCTCCGACGAGACCGTGGGCGCGCTGATCGCGGACGCCATGGAGAAGGTCGGCAAGGACGGCGTCATCACCGTCGAGGAGTCCAAGACCATGAAGACCGAGCTGAACATCGTCGAGGGCATGCAGTTCGATCGCGGCTACGCTTCCTCCTACATGTGCACCGACATGGAGAAGATGGAGGCCGTGCTGGACAACCCGCTGATCCTGATCACCGACAAGAAGATCTCCAACATCCAGGAGATCATCGGCCTGCTCGAGCAGGTGGTGCAGCAGGGCAAGAAGCTGCTCATCATCGCCGAGGACGTGGAGGGCGAGGCCCTGGCGACCCTGGTGCTGAACAAGCTGCGCGGCACCTTCACCTGCGTGGCCGTCAAGGCCCCCGGCTTCGGCGACCGCCGCAAGGCTATGCTGCAGGACATCGCGATCCTGACCGGCGGCCAGGTCATCACCGAGGAGCTGGGTCTGGAGCTCAAGGAGGCCACCATCGACATGCTGGGCTCCGCGCGCCAGGTCAAGATCGACAAGGAGAACACCGTCATCGTCGAGGGCGCCGGCCAGGCCGACGAGATCAAGGCCCGCATCGCGTCCATCCGCAGCCAGATCGAGGTGACCACCTCCGACTACGACCGCGAGAAGCTCCAGGAGCGCCTGGCGAAGCTGTCCGGCGGCGTGGCCGTCATCAACGTGGGCGCCGCGACCGAGGTCGAGATGAAGGAGCGCAAGCTGCGCATCGAGGACGCGCTGGCCGCGACCCGCGCCGCTGTGGAAGAGGGCATCGTGCCCGGCGGCGGCACCGCGCTGATCAACGCCTCCAAGGCTGTCTCCAAGCTGGTCTCCGAGACCCAGGGCGACGTCAAGACCGGCGTGCAGATCGTGCTGCGCGCGCTGGAGGAGCCCGTCCGCCAGATCGCCAAGAACGCCGGCGTCGAGGGCAGCCTGATCGTCGAAAAGATCAAGGGCCGCAAGTCCGCCACCTTCGGCTATGACGCCGCCAAGGACGAGTACGCCGACATGATGGAGCGCGGCATCGCCGACCCCACCAAGGTCACCCGCTCCGCCCTGCAGAACGCCGCCTCCGTGGCCGCGATGGTACTGACCACCGAATCCCTGGTCACCGACATCCCCGCGCCCGAACCGGCCGCGCCCGCCGGCAACCCCGGCATGGGCGGCATGTATTGATCGCATCAAGGGCAATCGCTGCCGCGCAAAACCATCCCTCCCCGGACGCCACTGATCCAAGCGCCCGGGGAGGGCGTTTGCAAAATAAAAAAGGCGACAGCGCTTGACACGCCGCCGCCAATGCTGTACAATGGTATTGCAACAGGGAGACTCCCGTCTCAGGAGTACCTTAAACAAAAGCCTCCGAGTAGCCGCTAACTACCCGGAGGCCTTTTTCATCTAACGCTTACCGAAATAGATCGTCAACGCGAGACTTGCAACAGCAATCAGAATCGCGAGTAGCTCGACGTTCGTCATACCATCACCTCCCGCCTGTGTATTCAGCGGGAGCGCTCCCGGGCTTTCGCCCTGCCATTTTCCAGCAAGCTGATTATATCATCTAATTCTCGTTGCGTCAACACTTAAACGCCCTTTTACCTGCTCATCAGCACCAGCACCGCCACGCAGGTGACGACCACGAAGGCGGAGCAGAGGGTGGCGGGCAGGTTGAAGGCGCGCTTGTTATTGCCGGAGGCGGAGGGGGCGAGCAGCCCGGCCCTGCGGAGGGCGTCGGTGACGGGCTTATAGATCAGCATGGTGATGCCGGCGTTGAGCCCGCCCTTGACGAGGTTGAAGGGCAGGAAGGTGGGGATGAGCATGCCGGCCACGACGCTGCGGGGCACGTTCATATACAGAGGCGTGATGATGTAGTTCCACGCGAGCATCAGCGCGGTCATCAGCAGGACGCCCAGGGTCAGCCCGACGGCGGCGCTCTTCAGTTTTTTGCTGCGCTGGTACATGATGGCGGCGGGGAGCACGAACGCCCCGGTGGACAGCACGTTCATCAGCAAGCCAATGGGGCCGGTGGTGCTGACGGTGACCATCTCCAGCAGGGACACCACCAGCGTGATGAGCAGCGCGGGCACGACGCCGAGCTGGAAGCCCGCGATGGCGACGACCACGTCCTTGAGGTCGTAGCTCAAAAAGCCCGCGACGTGGGGCAGGGGACGGGTGATGAGCATCGCCACGTAGGCCATGGCGGCCAGCATCGCGGTGAGGGTCAGCCTGCGGGTGGAATCAGTTGCCTGTGTCATGTCTTTCTACCTCCCAAAAAAGAATACACGCCTTCGGGTGAGATCCCGGGGCGTGGACATACCTTCTCAGGCGTATGCTGTGACTTCTACCATCCAGACTGTACTGTCGGTACCGGAATCGCACCGGTTCATGCCCTAAGGCTCGCGGACTTTACCGCCGGTCGGGAATCTCACCCTGCCCCGAAGCTCACACTCTCTTTATACCGCATATGGCGTCCCATGTCAATAGGCCGAATGTTAATTTTCCCGTTTAAGTTGACAGCCCCCGCTATGTTGGGTAGAATCATCATGATAGTATGATGAGAAGGACAGGAACGACCATGCAAAAGAATCACATCGGCGCGATACAGGTGGCCCTCGGGGCGATATTCTGGAGCTTTGCGGGGGTGCTGGGCAAGTGGCTGCCCTGGAACGCCCTGACCATCAACGGCATACGGTCGCTGGTGGCGGCGATCATCATGGGCTTCACCCGCCGCAGCTTCAAGGTGCGTATGAGCCGGGGCACGGTGCTGGGCGCGCTGGGCGTGATGCTGACGTCGATATTGTACATGGCGGCGATGAAGCTGACCACCTCGGCCAACGCCATCGTGCTGCAATACGCGGCCCCGGCGTTCGTGATCCTGTTCTGCTGGCTGTTCTACGGCCAGCGGCCCAGCCCGCGCAGCGTCATCACCGCGGCGCTCATCATGGTGGGCGTGGTGCTGTGCTTTGCGGACAAGATGGGCGGCGGGCGGCTGATGGGCAACATACTGGCCATCCTGTCGGCGGTGACCTTCGCGCTGGTGTTCTTCTGCGCGCGCATGCCGGACACCAACCCGGCGGAGTACTCCTACCTGGGGCTGTTGCTGTGCGTGCCGTCGGCGCTGTTCGGCTTCTTCGACCCGGCCATGTCCGCCGACCCGCGCCAGTGGCTGGCCGTGGTGGGGCTGGGCGTGTGCCTGGCCGGAGGGTATTACTTCGTCTCCGCGGCCATGGGCAAGGTCTCGCCCATCTTCGCGGTGCTGCTGTCGAACCTCGAGCCGGTGCTGAACCCCATCTGGGTGGCGCTGTTTTTGCCCCAGCTGGGGGAGGTCCCCGGGGGGCTTGCGCTGATCGGGTCCGTCATCGTGCTGGTCACCGCGGGCGTGTATTCACTCACAGGCGACAAATAGACATGGAGGTGTCACAATGAACGAAAACATCACCAAGCGGAACGCGCTGCTGGCGCAGAAGGTCATCAAGGGGCTCGAGTCCCGCAACATGACCGGCTACTACGCCGCCGACCCGGCCGAGGCGCTCAGGCTGGCGCTGTCCATCATCCCCGAGGGCAGCACCGTGACCATGGGCGGCGGCATGAGCGCCCACGAGATCGGGCTGGTGGAGGCGCTCAAGTCCGGCAGCTATAACTTCATCGACCGGGACGCCGTCGCCGACAAGCGCGCCGCCATGCTGGCCGCCTACGACGCGGACGTGTTCCTCTCCGGCATCAACGCCATGACCGAGGACGGCCAGCTCGTCAACATCGACGGCAACGCCAACCGCGTGTCCGCCATCGCCCAGGGGCCGAAGAAGGTGGTGTTCATCGCCGGGATGAACAAGGTCTGTTCCGACCTGGACGGGGCCATGAAGCGCGCCCGCAACGTCGCCGCGCCCATCAACGCCCAGCGGTTCGGCCTCAGCACCCCCTGCGCCAAGACCGGCGCGTGCATGGACTGCAAGTCCCCCGACACCATCTGCTGTCAGTTCCTCATCACCCGCTACTCCAAGCACAAGGACCGCATCCACGTCATCCTCGTCAACGACAGTTTGGGTTTTTAGTCAGAAAACGGGTATCGGACGCCGCGTCCGATACCCGTTTTTGATCCTCCCAACTCAATGCGCCCAATTATACGCCTTCTTGATGGCGGCCTGGTGGTCGGAGCGCACCTGCTCGCCGCCGTGGGTCATGCTGCCGACCATGTGCAGGCAGATCTGGCCCTCGAAGTCGTTGTCGGTGATGGTCTGGTCGCCGTGGGGCATGGTGTTGAAGGAGCAGGCGACGTACTTGTCATCCACCTTGAGGATGGCCGGCCGGGGGTCCCAGGACGCGCCGAAGCTCTTGAGCTTCTGGGCGTCGGCCTTGGTGGCGGGCTCGATGTCGGCGTGGTTGTGGCCGCCCATGCGCTTGATCTTGATCTTCTTGCCGGACTTGATGTCCAGCAGGTACCCATAGTGGCCCTTCTTCAGCACGTTCTTGCCGTCCTCGAACCACTTGAGCGCTACCACCTTGGACTTCCAGGAGGTGGAGGAGGACGAGCTGGACGAGGAGGAGGACTTGCTCGACGACGACGCGGCCTCCAGGTCGTCGGTCTTCATATAGCCGGTCACGCCGGAATACTTCACCTTGGCCCAGCCGCTCTTGACCGCGGATACCGTCACCGTCACGCCCTTGGACAGGCGGATGTAGTCGCTGTGGGTGTCGGCCTTCTTATAGAACTTCGCCGAGGACTCGCTGACCGTGGCCTTCACGGTCTTGGCGTAGGCGGGCACGCACAGGGTACCCAGCAGCAGCGAAACCAGCAGTAACATGGAGATCATCTTTTGTAAACGAGAAAACACGTCGGCCGCCTCCTGATCCATTATCTTTTGAATTTCTATATCTATTATATTACAAATCTGTTTCAAAATAAATACCAAAACCCTCGAAATTGAACGATTTCTAAATACTTTCAAATCCCTGCGGATTTTGGTTTTCAAAAGAGGGTTCCTTAACCAAAAATCGGGTGAAATGTGACCGGCCGCGTGTTATAATCAGGCGGCGCGGGCGCGAAAAATCGACAGCTTACGGGGAATTAAAGGAAATATGAAGATATTTGATATGCACGTCCACATCTTCCCGGACAGGATCGCGGAAAAAGCGGTGAACGCCATCGGCGTCTTCTACGAGAATTTCAACATGGAGGGCGACGGTCGGCTGGAGAGCGCCATCCGCGCCATGGACGGCGCGGGCATCACCCGCTGCGCGGCCCACTCGGTGGCGACCACCGCCCACCAGGTGGACCACATCAACGACTTCGTCATGGCCGCCCACGAGCGCTATCCCGACCGCATCATGCCCTTCGCCGCCATGCACCCCGGCCTGCCCGACGCCGCCGCCACCGCCGAGGCCGTCATCGCCCGGGGCTTCAAGGGCGTGAAGCTCCACCCGGAGATCCAGGGCTTCAAGATCGACGCGCCCGAGGTGCTGGACATGCTGGCGCCCTTCGAGGGCAAGCTGCCCATACTGGTCCACTGCGGCGACTACCGCTACGACAACTCCTGCCCCGACCGCATCAAGCACGTGCTCAGGGTCTTTCCCAGGCTGCGGCTCATATGCGCCCACCTGGGCGGCTGGACCGTCTGGAAGGAGAACGCCCGGCAGCTCATCGGCCAGGACGTCTATGTGGACACCTCCTCCGCGCTGTTCGCCCTCACCCCCGACGAGGCTACCCAGATCATCCGCGGCTACGGCGTCGAGCGCGCCATCTACGGCACCGACTTCCCCATGTGGACCCCCGCCGGGGAATTGGAGCGCTTCGACCGCCTCGACCTCACCGAGGACGAGCGGCGGAAGATATTGTGGGACAACCACCTTCAATTGTTTGATGAAGCGCAGCGCTAAAAAGCGCCAAAACCGTGACATTTTTTCAAAATCGCCCCCGGACGTTTGACGCCGGGGGCGGATACATGTATAATACAAGTAGTATGCGTCAATAATGACCCGTGAGAGGAGCATGCGACATGTCTAAAAGCGGCAAGAACCGGCCATCGGTGCTGAACTGGATGGGCACGCTGATCCTGTACGCCATCCCCGGCGTGAACCTGATCTTCCTGATCCTGTCCGCCATCTTCGCCAAATCCGGGGCAAAGCGCAATTTTGCCATCGCCGGCATCCTGCTGGCGGTGCTGTGCCTGATACTGACCTTTGCCGCCTTCGCGGTATTCCCGGACTACTTCACCCGCCTGGGCCAATCCCTGCGGGACGCCGGAGAGGTCATCCACATCCCTTGACCACACACCCGATCAGGGCGCGGAACGCACGTCGTTCCGCGCCCTTTCATATCGTCCCGGCCCGGGCATACAATGGCATGGATGGGAGGGGACGCTATGGAGACGCAGGACAACGGCGCGGCGCGGGCCCACTGGGTCGAGCTCAAGGACCGCAAGAAGCTCAACATCACGGGCGTGGAGGACGTGGACTGCTTCAACGAGCAGATCGTGGTGCTGCAAACGCCGCTGGGCACGCTGACCGTCACCGGCGCGGGGCTGAACGTGTCCCAGCTTGACCTGGAGGCGGGCAAGGTGGCGCTGGAGGGCGAGGTGGACGCCCTGGAGTACACCGGAGGGCGCAGGAAGGGCGGCGTGCTGGGCCGCCTGTTCCGATAGATGCTGTTCGGCACGCTGGGCCAGCTCCCGGTTTTCCTGTGGATGGCTGGGGCGGGCGCGCTCATGGGCGCGTGGTACGCGGTCTTAGCCGGGGTGCGGCGGCTGCTGGCCGCGGGCGTCCTGCTGGGGCTGTGCGCCGACCTCGCCTTCGGCGTCGGGGCGGCGGCCATATTCTGCCTGGGCCTGTACGCCGCAAACCTTGGCGAGCTTCGGCTCTACGCCGCGCTGGCCGCGGCGCTGGGCTTCGCCATCTTCGCCTGCGGCGTCTATCCGCCCGGAAAAAAGGCAGCTTTCGGACTGATGGCCATTTTTCGTAAAATTGTCGTCAAGATTCGACGACATCGTTGGATTAATGTCATCTTTCGATGACAGGAAAAGCGCGCGCTATGTCGAATATTGACCTTGTATGGATTTCTTACGAAAGAATGGACGACTGGCTGCGAGGAGGTCCCACGGTGCGACGCAGGACGACGCCAAAGTTTTGGCTGTTCATGATATTGACCACGGTCGTGGTCTTTTCGGTCAGCCTCGGCGTGCTCCAGGCGCGGTACGGGCAGGGGGCGCGGGAGCTTGAGCGCATCCGCGACCACCGCGACGACCTGGACCTGGAGGTGCGCGACCTGCGGGACGAACTGGAGTACGCCCAGACCGACGACTTCATCATCCGCGCCGCCAGGGACCAGCTCGGGCTCATCATGCCCAGCGAGGTGCGATACGTCAACGGAGCCAGATGACGACAGAGGGGCGGGGATGATCCCCGCCCCTTCTTTAGAGTGAGGACTATATGATAGAGAACAAGATCTTTTCCTTTATAGGTACCGGCAACATGGGCGGCGCGCTGGCCGTGGCGGCGTCGAAGTCCGTGCCGGGGAAGGACATCCTGCTGAGCAACCGCACCCCGGCGAAGGCCGAGGCGCTGGCGGCGCGGCTGGGCGCGGCGGTGGTGGACAACCCCACGGCGGCGGCCCGGGCGGACTACTTGTTCCTGGGCGTCAAGCCCCAGATGATGGCGGGCATGCTGGCGGGCATCCGCGACGCGCTGACGGCCCGGGAGCGTCCCTGCGTGCTGGTCACCATGGCGGCGGGACTGTCCACGCGGGCCATACGCGCCCTCGCGGGCGTGGAATTCCCGATCATCCGCGTCATGCCCAACACCCCCGCGGCCATCGGCCAGGGCGTGGTGCTGTGCTGCTCGGAGGGCGCGGACGACGGCCAGCTCGCCATCTTCAGGGAGGCCCTGTCCGGCGCGGGCATGCTGGACTTCATCGACGAGGGCCTGATCGACGCGGGCTCGGCGGTGGCGGGCTGCGGCCCGGCCTTCGCGGCGATGCTCATCGAGGCGCTGGCCGACGGCGGCGTGGCCTGCGGGCTGCCGAGGGCCAAGGCCCAGGCCTACGCGGCGCAGATGCTCAAGGGCACGGCGGCGCTGGCCCTGGAGACCGGCGACCATCCCGGCCGGATGAAGGACGCGGTGTGCAGCCCCGGCGGGTCCACCATCCAGGGCGTCCGGGCGCTGGAGCGCGGCGGCTTCCGGGCCGCGGCATTCGAGGCGGTGGTGGCGGCCTATGAAAAGACCCTCGAGATGGGGAAGGGACGTAGTTAAATGACGGTGCTGCTTGTCATGCTGCTGATCCTGGCCCTGGGCGGGCTGGCGATCACCTGGGCCGCGCTGAACCGCGAGCGCGAGCGCCAGGGGCGGCTGGTCATGCGGATGCGGAAGGACGCGGAGCGGCAGGAGCGGGCCATCGCCCGGCTGTCGGAGCGGCTGAACGCCTCCATGCGGCAGGTGGGCCAGATGTCCGCGGCGATGGAGGCCCGGCAGGAGCGCATGCGCAAGGCGCTGGACGCCCGGGTCACCGAGATGCGCCAGCAGAACGACCAAAGCCTCGAGCGCGTGCGGGAGACGGTGTCCGAGAAGCTGGACGGCAAGCTCAACGAGAGCTTCGACCGGGTCAACGCCCAGCTCGCCGGGGTCCATCGCGGCCTGGGCGAGATGCGGGAGCTGACCACCGGCATGACCGACCTTAAAAAGATGCTGGGCGGGGTCAAGACCCGCGGCGTCTGGGGCGAGGTGCAGCTGAGCGCGCTGATGGCGGAGCTGTTCGCCCCGGGCCAGTACGTGGAGAACGCCGCCATCCCCGAGGGGAGCCAGCAGCGGGTGGAGTTCGCCCTGAAGCTGCCCGAGGCGGACGGCGCGGCGCGGCTGCTGCCCATCGACTCGAAGTTCCCCCAGGAGGACTACCTGCGGCTCGTCGAGGCCGGGGAGGCCGGCGACCGGGAGGCGGTGCGGGCCTGCGCGGCGCAGCTGGAGCGGGCCGTCATGGAGCAGGCGCGGCGCATCCACGACAAGTACGTCCAGCCGCCCCAGACCGCCGACTTCGCGGTGATGTTCCTGCCCACCGAGAGCCTCTACGCCGAGGTCGCCCGCCGGGACGGGCTGATCGAGCGCGTGCAGGAAAAATATCGGGTGCTGATCTCCGGCCCGGCCACGCTGTGCGCCCTGCTGTCCAGCGTGCGCATGGGCTTCCGCTCGGTGACCCTCGAGCGCAGGAGCGGCGAGGTGCTGCGGCAGCTCTCCGCCATGAAGCAGGACTTCTCCAAATTCGACGACTCCGTGCAGCGCATGCGGGCGCGGCTCGCCCAGGCCAACGCCGAGCTGGACACCCTCGAGGGCCGCGCGAAAAAAGTTTTGCGCGTCATCGAAAATGTGGGGGAATAGTGTGATGGTTTTGTGACCATTCGTGTGATATGATGTACTCACAAACAAGGAAAACACAACGACCTGATAGAAGGAGAGGATAAAGATGATGAATTACGAGGATATGAAGGAACTGGACGCCGTCGAGCTGAACGACGCCGAGCTGGAGGAGGTCGCGGGCGGCAAGTCCCGCTACATCGAGGGCAACACCGGCAAGAGCCACGTCCGCACCGGCCCCGGCCTGGACTACCACGCCCTGGGCGTGCTGCACGTGGGCGAGGACGCCCAGTACCTGGGCAAGACGGCCACCGACGACCGCGGCGTGGTCTGGTACAAGATCCGCTGGAACGGCCGCGACGCCTGGGTCTCCTCCCGCTACACCCACAAGATCAAGTACTGATCGGCCACACGACGACATACAATAAAAGGAGGTCACCACCATGATGAACTACGAAGAGCTTGAGAACCTGAACGTCACCGAACTGAACGACGAGGAGCTGGAAGCGGTCGCGGGCGGCAAGTCCCGCTACATCGAGGGCGACAACGGCAAGAGCCACGTCCGCACCGGCCCAGGCCTGGACTACAAGAAGCTGGGCGTGCTGCACGTGGGCGAGGACGCCAAGTACCTGGGCAAGACCGCCGTGGACGACCGCGGCGTGGTCTGGTACAAGATCCGCTGGAACGGCCGCGACGCCTGGGTCTCCTCCC
>JAFUWR010000273.1 GCA_017471125.1 Clostridia bacterium
ACGAAGGGCACGCCCGCCTCGGCGCACAACGGCTCGAAGTCGGCGTCGGCCTGCAGGTCAGGCTCGGCGTGGCGCAGGGCGAGTATGGCGCGCACGGCGTTCAGCAGCGAATCGGGGTCGCCCGCCTGCTCCGCCACCGTGGGCGCGTCCGCCGCCGGGTCCACCGGCAGGTACAGCGCGTCGGCGCAGCCCGCGGAGAAGCCCAGGTTTTTGCCGCCGTCCCACTGCATGGGCGTGCGGGAGCCGGTGCGGTAGTAGCCGCCCTCCTTGGTGGGCAGGTCCAGGTAGCGCATGCCGATCTCGTCGCCGTAGTACAGGAAGGGCACGCCCGGCATGGTGAACAGGAAGGCGTAGGCCAGCTTGAGCTCCTCCGGCGTGTGGTTGTAGGCGGGGCGGACGGTGTCGTGGTTGCAGGTGATGAGGGAGATGTAGCCGATGTCCTTCGTGTCCCGGTACCAGTCCGTATACTCCGTGAGGAACCGGCCGATGTCGTGGCTGGAATCCTTTTTGAAATAACTGTCGTCCGGCCCGACCTCGACGCGCCCCTTCTGGTAGTCGCGCATCAGCGAGGCGTAGCCGCCGCCGGGATGGTTCAGCGCGAAGTCCATGTGGTACCCCGCCCGCAGCGCCTTCTTGGGATCGCCCCACTCGGCCACCAGCGCGGCGTCGGGGTACTCCCTGTCCAGCATCGCCCGCACATCCCGCCAGATGGCGCTGGTGCCGGACTTGTTCTCGTCGTCGTGCTTCACCAGGGACGAGGCCATGTCCACCCGGAAGCCGTCGCAGCCGTGGTCCAGCCAGAACCGCATCACGTCCTTCATCGCCTCGCGGGTGGCGACGCAGTCGGGGTGGTCCATCGGGAGCTGCCAAGGCTCGTCGGGCTTCAAAAAGCCGTAGTTCAGCGCCGGCTGGCACTTGAAAAAGTTCAGGATATAGGTGGCGCTGCGCTCGCTCTCGCCGCCGACGTAATTCAAGTCCTTTGCGCCCTGGAAGCAGAAGTCCGTCCAGATGTAGCGGTCGGAATACTCATTTTTCTCGGCCTTCTGGCTCATGCGGAACCACTCGTGTTCCTCGCTGGTGTGGCCGGGCACCAGGTCCAGCAGCACCCTGATGCCCCGCCTGTGCGCCTCGCCGAACAGCCGGTACAGGTCGTTGTTGGTGCCGTAGCGCGGGGCGACCTTCTTATAATCCCGCACGTCGTAGCCCGCGTCCTTGAACGGGGAGTCGAAGCAGGGGTTGATCCACAGGGCGTTGCAGCCCAGGTCTTTGATATAGTCCAGCTTTTCGACGATGCCGTTGAAGTCGCCGATACCGTCGCCGTTGGTGTCGTAGAAGGACTGGGGATAGATCTCGTAGAATACCGCGTCAGAGAGCCATTGGGTGGACATGCCGATGACCTGCCTTTCGTGTGTGCTGATGAAATGGTATCACAGCGGGAGGGGGTTTGTCAATGCGCGGTCTATCGTTCGCGTGTCCCGAATACGATAGCTGGGAAGGGGGGTGCCGACATGAGGGACGCGCGTGTGCGGGTGCGGCGGGAGCGGCCGACGGCGCTGGCCTGGTCCATCGCGCTGGCGGTGACGATGCTGGCGGTCTACGCGGCCACCTGCTCGTCGGCGATGCCCACGGCGTCGGAGCTGGCGGCGTCGGCCCCGCGGGTGACCCGGGAAGCGCG
>JAFUWR010000274.1 GCA_017471125.1 Clostridia bacterium
CGGCCCAGCAGAGCGGCGCGTACTGCATGACCGTGAGCCTCGCGCCGAACAGCGTCACCGTGATGTAGTTGTCGAACAGCCACGACCCCACGAACGCCCCCGGCATCAGGCTGGTCAGCAGCTTCAACGGCCTGCCCGGCAGGTTGACCATCGACAGGAACATCACCAGGATCATCCCCGCCATCGTCCCCGCGTGGTTCATGGTGATCTGGGACAGGAACATGGCCACCACCGCCAGGAACACGCTCGCGGCGACGATCAGCAGCGACATGTACAGCATCGCCTGCCCCATGGTGACGCGCATCATGCACTGGGGGATGTGTATCTGCACCATAGCGTCCGCGCCGTCCGTGCCGTAGAGCAGGAAGCAGGCGGCGACCTCCTCGCCGATCAGCAGCAGCGCCGAGACCAGCCCCACCGCCACGCCCACGACCACCTTCACGCGGAACAGCCGCGCCCTGCCGTGCCGGGTCCCAAAGACGATCTGGTCGGTGCCGCGCGCCCGCTCGTCGGCAAAGAGCCCGGACAGGCTGACGCCGCAGAGGATCAGGACCATGAAGTCCATGAAGTAGACCACCTCGAAGAACGCCGCGTAAGCGCCGTCGTACCGATAGACGAAGGGCGTCGCGTTGGCGCTGTCCCGGGCCTTCCAGTAGGCCCGCTCCGCGTCGGTGACATGGTCCTCCGTCATGAGGCCGTCGTTGACCTCCTCCCGGGTCCGATAGAGCGACGCCGCCGTCACGCCGGTGATGTCCGTCCGGCCCGTCGCATATTTGATGAGGGAATAGATCGGGTCGTAGGCGTGTTGGTCCGGGGCGGCCTGGATGGCCTCGATGACCGCGTCGTCCACCGCGGTGCCCGACAGCGCGACCTCCCGCCGCAGCTTCGGCAGGTAGTTCCCCGTGTAGATGGGTATCAGCTCGTTGGCGACCAGCAGCAGCACCATGACGGCGAGGGCCATCCAGTAGGCCCGCTGGCCGAAGGTCTTTTTCAGCTCGTATCTCAACAGCGTTCTGGTATCCACAGCGCTACGCCTCCCCAAATTCCTTCAAATAGAATTGCTCCAGGTCCATCCCCACCGACTTGAGGTCGCCGTCGTAGATGAACCGGCCCTCCCGCATCATCAGCACCCGGTCGGCGATGTGCTCCACGTCCGAGACGATGTGGGTGGACAGGATCACCACGGCGTCCCGGCCCAGCGCCGCGATCAGCTCCCGGAAGCGCACGCGCTCCTTCGGGTCCAGGCCCGCCGTGGGCTCGTCCAGCACGATCAGCTTCGGGTCGTTGAGCAGGGCCTGGGCGATCCCCAGGCGCTGCTTCATGCCGCCGGAATAGGCGGCGACCTTCTTCCGCCCGGCGTCCTTCAGATCGACCGCCTCCAGCAGCTCGTCCGCCCTGCGCCGGGCCGCGGCGGGGTCCAGCCCCTTCAGCGCGGCGATGTAGAGCAGCATGTCCCGCCCCGTGAAGCCGGGATAATAGCCAAACGCCTGGGGCAGATAGCCCAGCGCGTCCCGGTACAGCTCGTCGCCCACGTCCAGTCCGTCGAAGGTGATGCTGCCCGCCGTGGGGCGCAGGACGCCGCAGATCATCCGCATCAGGGTCGTCTTGCCCGCGCCGTTCGCGCCCAGCAGGCCGATGACCCCCCGTCCCAGCCTCGCCGACAGGGTGTCCACAGCCACCACGTCCTTGTAGGTTTTTTTCACGTCCCTCAACACAAGCTCCACGCGCAGCCCTCGCTTTCCTTGATGTATTTGAAGCCCTCCAGCGCCGTCAGCGCCAGCGCCGCGGCGAACAGGCCCGCGCTCAGCGGCGCGGGGCTCGCCGCCCCCGCCTGCTCCGCCATCGTCCTTAGGAGGGTCGGCAGGCACGCAATCACCGCGCCCGCCGCCATGCAATAGTGGATGTCCTCCGGCCCGCGGACCTTCCGCGTGAC
>JAFUWR010000275.1 GCA_017471125.1 Clostridia bacterium
CCCAGCACGCCGGAGGCGAAGGTGTCGTCGGGGATCTCGGTGTAGGGGATCACGTTGCCCTCGACCGGCTGCAGCACCGCGCCGTTGGCGCAGCGGATGACGGAGGTCGTCGGGGCGGTGAAGGCCGGGGCGGCGGCAGCGGGCGCGGGACCCTCAGCCGGCACGGCCTTGGGCGCGTCCTCCTTCCAGATGACGGTAGTGACCACGAAGGCGATGCCCGCGGCGATCAGCAGCTCGATGCAGTACACGGGGATGTTGTTGATGGCCAGCAGGCCGGGGATGCCGGTGACGCCGTAGGTGGTCGCGCCCAGGTGGGTCAGGGACCCGAACAGCGCGCCCACCGCGCCGCCGATGACGCCCGCGATGAAGGGCTTCATGAAGCGGAAGTTGACGCCGAAGATGGCGGGCTCAGTGATGCCCAGGGACGCCGACAGGGAGGACGGCAGCGCCACGGACTTGAGCTTCGCGTTGCGGCACTTGATGGCCACGGCCAGGCAGGCGCCGAACTGGGCGAAATTCGCGGCGGAGGCGATGGGCATCCAGATGTTCAGCCCCAGCGCGCCGGACAGCATGCCGGCCTCGATGACGTTGTACATGTGGTGCAGGCCCATGACGACGGTCCAGGGGTACAGCGCGCCCATGATCAGCGCGCCGATGCCGCCGGTGGAGGTGACCAGCCACTCCGCGCCGGTGAGCACCCAGTTCTCCAGGATGGAGAAGATGGGGCCGATGACCACGAAGGTGGCGAAGGCGGTGACCAGCACGGTGCACAGGGGGGTGACGAACAGGTCGATCATCTCGGGCACGTGCTTGTGCAGCCATTTCTCCACGGTGCTCATCAGCAGCACCGCCAGTATGACCGGGATGACGTGGCCCTGGTAGCCCACCTGGGAGATCTTGAAGATGCCCAGATCCCAGACGGCGGGCTGGTTGGTGGGGGTGACGGTCCAGGCGTTCATCAGGCCTGGGTGCACCATCATCATGCCGATGACCGCGCCCAGGAAGATGTTGCCGCCGAACACCCGGGCCGCGGACACGGCCACCAGGATGGGCAGCAGGGCGAAGGCGGTGTTGGCGACCAGGTCCAGGAAGCCGAACCAGCCGCTGTCCGCGAAGGACGGGATGGCCTTGGCCAGCGCCTCCACCAGGCCCATCATCAGGCCCGAGGCCACGATGGCCGGCAGGATGGGCACGAACACGTCGCCGGGGGTCTTGAGGATCTTCTTCCACAGGGGCATGCGGGACGCGGCCGCGGCCTTCACGTCTGCCTTGGACGCGGCGGACGCGCCGGTGACGGACAGGAACTCGTCGTACACCTTGTTGACGGTGCCGGTGCCGATGATGAGCTGGAGCTGCCCGTTGGACTCGAACATGCCCTTCACGCCGTCCACGTTCTCCAGCGCTTCCTTGTTGACCTTGCTGTTGTCCGCGATGACCAGGCGCAGCCTGGTGGCGCAGTGCGCAGCGCTGATGACGTTCGACCCTCCGCCGATGTTGGCGGCGATCTGTTCAGCGCACTTGCGGTAATCCAATGCCATTGATCTTCTCTCCTTTGACCTTTCTTCACCGGGGCGCGGGACCCCCTCAAGCATCCCAAAAAAGACCCCGATGTGTAATAATTTTACTACACACCGGGGTCAAAGTAAAGCGAATGTTGAAAATTGTATGGTTTTCGTAACAAAGACGCCGCTTTGTAAAATTCGATGGCCGCTATCAGAGGAACGGCTCCTTGCCGACGCGGTGAAGCTGTATTTCATCGATGACGCCATTCGAGCGGTGCTCGATCAGCCACGCGGCCAGCTCCGCCACCTCCTCCGGGGCGATCATGCCCTCCTCGGACAGGTCGGGCCGTGCGATCTTCACCATGTCGGTGTAGACGCCGCCGGGGGACAGCATGTGCACCCGTATGCCCTCGGGGGCGACCTCCTTGGCCAGCGCTTTGGTCATGCCCAGGAGCGCGTGCTTGGAGGCGGCGTAGGCGGACTGCTGCATGTAGCCCTTGTGGGCCACCACCGAGCCGATGTTGACGATGGTCGGGCACTCGGACTGCCGCAATAACGGCAGAGAACGCTTGCACAGCTCGAAGGGGGCGCGGGCGTTGATGGCCATGATGCGGTCGTACTCGTCCATGGTCGTCTCCTCGAAGGGCTTGTTCAGCGCCATGCCCGCGTTATTGACGAGCACGTCCAGGCCCTTGAAGTGTCCGCCCAGGATGTGGAAGATGTCGTCCACGTCCTTTTGCTTCGTCAGGTCCGCCGGCAGCACCAGCATGTCCAGCGGCCGGCCCGTCAGCGCCGCCGTGCGCACCAGCTTCGAGTAGTCCCGGCCCGTCAGCGCCAGCTTCATGCCGTCCTCGGCCAGCCGCAGCGCGATGGCCCGGCCGATGCCGCCGCCCGCGCCGGTGATGAGGGCACGCTTTCCTTCTAAGTTTACTTTCTTCAGCATGACTTATTCTCCGATACGATCTGCATCATTTGCGGTGTGCAGGAAGTCCCGGATGAGCTCGCGGCAGCGGGTGTAGACCCTCTCCCGGGCGTACTCCACGTCGCCGCGCTCGCGCATGGCCCGCTCGTAGGGCTGCCGCAGCTCGGTGCCCACGTTGATCTTGGCGATGCCGGCCTTGATGCCGCGGGTGATGTAGTCGTTCTCGATGCCGCTGCCGCCGTGGAGCACCAGCGGGATGTTCAGCGCCCGCTCGATCTCGGCGATGCGGTCGATGTCCAGCCGCGCGGCGGGCTTCTTCTGGTCCTTGAGGTTGTCCGCGATGGCACCGTGGACGCTGCCCACCGCCACCGACAGCCAGTCGCAGCCGCTGCCCTGGACGAACGCGAGGGCGTCGGCCACCTCGGTGAAGCCCAGCTTCTTTTCAAAGATCTCGTCGTAGGGGATGGTGGCCTGGGCGGTCTCGTGGCCCATCACCGCGCCCAGCTCGGCCTCCACCGGGATGCCCGCCGCGTGGGCGATGTCCGCCACGGCCCTGGTGGCCGCGATGTTGCCCGCCAGGTCAAGCCGCGAGGCGTCCACCATCACGGACTGGTAGCCCGCGGCGATGGCCCGCTGGATGAGCGCGAGATAGTCCACCTCGAGGTGGTCCTCGTCGATCACCGGCACGTGGTCCAGGTGCAGCAGCGTGTGGCCCGCGACCGCGTATTTGCCGTATTCCTCCGCGATGTGCTCCAGGCTCACCGACTCGAATTTCTCCCACTCCAGCCGGGCGACCTGTATCATCGCCACGCTGTTCTCGTCCCGCACGGCCTCCGCCACGGGCTTGAGCATCGGGGGATAGGGGATGTTGAAGGCCGGTACCACCAGCCCGTTTTCCAGCGCCTTGCGCACGACGATCCTGGCATCCATGTAGATCAGCTCCTTGTGTTTTATATTATAACTTTATCACTGTTTGCCCGTTCGGTCAAACAGTTTCTTTTTGACGACGAAGTAGCATATGAGGTGGATGGTGAACGTGATGATCCACGAAATGGGATACGACATATACAGCATGTTCAGCGTGGGGTGGAGGGGGTAGGCGAAGGCGATCCACATGAGCCGCAGCACGCATATGCCCATGACGGACACGATCATCGGCGTGACGGAGGCCCCCATGCCGCGCAGCACGCCCACCATCACGTCCATCATGCCGCAGAGGAAGTAGGTGGGCGCGATGATGGAGGAGCGGATGGCCGCGGCGGCGATGACCTCGGGATCGTCGGTGTAGATGCGGAAGAACACCCGCATGAACAGCATCAGTATCATGCCCATGCCCAGGCCGATGCCCGTCACCGCCGCCAGCGACGCCCGGGTGATGCGGGAGATGCGGTCGTAGCGGTACGCGCCCACGTTCTGGGAGACGAAGGTGATGGCCGCCTGGTAGATCGAGTTCATGGACACGTAGATGTAGCCCTCGATGTTGGAGGCGGCGGTGTTGCCCGCGGTGATGACGGTGCCGAAGGAGTTGACCGTGGACTGTATGATGACGTTGGACAGGGAAAAGCAGATGCCCTGAAGCCCCGCGGGCAGGCCGATCTTCGCGATGTCCACGACCTTGCCGCCGTTCAGCCTGAGCTTCCTGAGGTCCAGGTGGATGCTGCCCTCGGTGCGGACGAGGCACAGGGTCACCAGGATGGCGGAGATGACCTGGGACGTGATGGTGGCCCAGGCCACGCCCGCCACGCCCATGCCGAAGCCCGCCACGAAGACGATGTTCAGGATCACGTTCACCACGCCGGCCACGGTCAGGTACATCAGCGGGCGGCGGGTGTCGCCCACGGCCCGCAGGATGGCCGCGCCGAAGTTGTAGATCATGTTGGCCGGCATGCCCAGGAAGTAGATGCGCATGTAGACGGTGGACAGGGGCCACACGTCGGCGGGGGTGTTCATCCAGCGCAGGAACGTGCCCGCCATCACAAAGCCCAGCAAGCCCACCGCCAGGCCGCTCAATACGCTCAGCAGCATGGAGGTGTGGACGCTGTCGGCGGTCTGCCGCGCGTCGCCCGCGCCGTGGCAGCGGGCCACCACCACGTTCGCGCCCACGGACAGGCCCAGGAACAGGTTCACCAGCAGGTTGATCAGCGGGCCCGGCGCGCCCACCGCCGCCAGCGCCGCGTCGCCCTCGAATTTGCCCACCACGATCACGTCCGCGGCGTTGAAGGTGAGCTGCAATACGCTCGAAAGCATCAGCGGCACCGCGAACGTCAAGAGCTTCGGCATCACCGGCCCGTTCAGCATGTCCAGCTCGTAGCCGTGGCGGCGGGAATGGTGGGGGTGTACTAAGGAAAGGTGCATTATCGTTCTCCGTTTACAGCGTGTGATAGTACGGACATATATTCTCATAGTGTCCGTCCTTCATGCGGAACCCATTGGGTATCGTGCCCAGCTGCACGAAGCCGAGACGCTCGTAGAGGTGGCGGGCGTGGGTGTTGGTCTCCACGACGGCGTTGAACTGGAGGACGCCGTAGCCGTGCTTTTTGGCCTGGTCGAGGCAGTCCAGCACCAGCTTTTCGCCGATGTGCTTCCCCCGGCAGGCGGAGGACACCGCGTAGCTGGCGTTGCAGATGTGGCCGCAGCGGCCCACGTTGTTGGGGTGGAGGATGTACAGCCCCACCACCGCGCCGCCGTCCTCGGCCACGCCGGCGTAGGTCTGGGACGCGAAGAAATCCGCGCCCGTGTCCATGTCGAGACATTCCTCCTGGGGGAAGGCGATCCCCTCCTCCACGACCTCGTTCCATATGGCGATCATGGCGGGAAGATCGGATGATTTGTATTCTCGAATAAGCATCGTTATACCTCCGGGTGATGGGATGATTTGGAAACGAGGCAGTAGGGAGTAGGCAGTAGGCAGTAGGGAAAGTTACCGGCTGCCGCACGGCTGGTCCAAAGGTTTCAACAGAAATGGAAGGCTGGCCGTGACCCCTACTCCCTACTCCCTACTGCCTACTCCCTCAAACGCCACCGGCCATTATAGCACCCCCGTTTTGCGTTCCCGCTACTATTTCCCATCGAGGGAAAATTTAACACGGCTGACCATATTCCCGACCCCTGCGGCCCTCGGCGCGGTTGAAAAGGCTTGAAGGGCTGTGGTATAATATAGAATGACTTCCTTTGCAAGGACCCGACCATGGAGGACAAAGATGTTTGATTTTATAAAGAAGATACTGACGCCTTCCAACGAGGGCGAGATCAAAAAGCTGCGCAAGACGGTGGAGAAGATCAACGCCTTGGAGCCGGAGATCAAGAAGCTCACCGACGACGGCATGCGGGAGCGGATCGCGGCGCTCAAGCAGCAGGCCCAGTCCGGGACGAATCTGGACGACCTGCTCCCCGAGACCTACGCGCTGGTGCGCGAGGCGGGCGTGCGCGTGCTCAACCAGCGGGCGTTCGACGTGCAGCTCATCGGCGGCATCGTGCTGCACCAGGGCCGTATCGCGGAGATGCGCACCGGCGAGGGCAAGACGCTGACCGCCACCTTCCCGGCGGTGCTGAACGCGCTGACCGGCAAGGGCGTGCACGTGGTCACCGTCAACGACTACCTGGCCAAGTTCCAGAGCGAGTGGATGGGCAAGGTCTACCGCTTCCTGGGCCTGACCGTGGGCCTGATCGTCCACGACCTGGACGCCCCGGAACGCCAGGCGGCCTACGGCGCGGACATCACCTACGGCACCAACAACGAGTTCGGCTTCGACTACCTGCGGGACAACATGGTCACCTACAAGGAGCGCATGGTCCAGCGGGAGCTGAACTTCGCCATCGTGGACGAGGTGGACTCGATCCTGATCGACGAGGCCCGCACGCCGCTGATCATCTCCGGCCAGGGCGAGAAGTCCACGGAGCTTTACAGCCGCGCCAACCAGTTCATCCTCACAGGGCTCACCGAGGCCAAGGAGGACAAGGAAAACAAGGACGGCGGACTGCTGGTGGAGGGCGACTACCTCAGAGATGAGAAGGACAAGACCCTGTCGCTCACCGAGCGCGGCGTCAAGAAGGCAGAGCGCTTCTTCCAGGTGGAGAACCTGACCGACCCGGAGAACCAGGAGCTTTATCACCACATCCTGGGCGCGCTGCGCGCCCACAAGATGATGAAGCGCGACGTGGACTACGTGGTCAAGGACGGCCAGGTGGTCATCGTGGACGAGTTCACGGGGCGCCTGATGGTAGGCCGCCGCTACTCCGACGGCCTGCACCAGGCCATCGAGGCCAAGGAGGGCGTCAAGGTGGAGCGCGAGTCCAAGACCCTCGCCACCATCACCTTCCAGAATTACTTCCGCATGTACCACAAGCTGTCGGGCATGACCGGCACGGCCAAGACCGAGGAGGAGGAGTTCAACGGCATCTACAAGCTGGATGTCGTCACCATCCCCACCAACCGGCCCATGATCCGCGACGACATGAACGACGCGGTGTTCATCACCATGAAGGCCAAGTATCAGGCCATCATCGAGGAGATCGTCAAGCGCCATGCCACCGGCCAGCCCATCCTGGTGGGCACGGTGTCGGTGGAGAAGTCGGAGCTGTTGAGCAAGATGCTCGCCCTGCGCGGGGTGGAGCACGTGGTCCTGAACGCCAAGTTCCACGAGAAGGAGGCCGAGATCGTCGCCCAGGCCGGCAAGAAGGGCGCGGTCACCATCGCCACCAACATGGCCGGCCGCGGCACCGACATCCTGCTGGGCGGCAACGCCGAGTTCATGGCCCGAAAGTCCATGCGCGCCCAGGAGTACGACGAGGAGCTCATCGAGGAGGCCATCGGCTTCAACGAGAACGTGTCCGACGAGGTCAAGGCCGCGCGGAAGGTGTTCCGGGAGCTGCTGCAAAAGTACGAGGTGGAGACCAAGGCCGGCCACGACGAGGTCATCAAGCTGGGCGGCCTGCACATCATCGGCACCGAGCGCCACGAGTCCCGCCGCATCGACAACCAGCTCCGCGGCCGCGCCGGTCGCCAGGGCGACCCCGGCTCCAGCCAGTTCTTCATCTCCTTCGAGGACGACCTGCTCAGGCTGTTTGGCTCCGACCGGTTCAAGCCCATGCTCGAGAAGCTGTCCGGCGACGGCGAGGAGGCCATCGAGTTCGGCATCGTGTCCAAGCAGATCGAGAACGCCCAGAAGCGGGTGGAGAGCAAGAACTACGACATCCGCCTGCACGTGTTGCAGTACGACGACGTGATGAACCAGCAGCGCGAGATCATCTACGGCCAGCGGCGCGAGGTGCTCGAGGGCGAGAACATGCACGACAAGATCATGGACATGCGCCATACCCTGATCGTGGACGCCGTGGACCGCTGCATCGCCGAGGACGCCTCCGTCGCCGACTGGGACATCGAGGGCCTGGCCGAGTACCTGGAGCGGCTGTGCATCGAGAAGGGCGGCGTGCGGAAGCTGTTCGACGCCCTGCCCGGCAAGGACAAGCCCGCGCTGGTCAAGGCCATCGAGGCCCGCGCCGACGAGATCTACGCCATGCGCGAGAAGATGTGGACCGAGGGCGGCTTCGACATGCGGGAGTTCGAGCGCGTGGCGCTGCTGGGCGCGGTGGACCGCCGCTGGATGGACCACATCGACGCCATGACCGAGCTGCGCGACGGCATCGGCCTGCGGGCCTACGGCCAGCGCAACCCCATCGTCGAGTTCAAGCGCGAGGGCTTCGACATGTTCGAGGAGATGGTGCACCTCATCCAGGAGGACACCATCCGCCGCCTCTACTTCACCGTGCTGGCCAAGCCCGTGGAGCGCAAGCAGGTGGCCCAGCCCGCCGTCGCCAGCCACGGCGACGAGGCCTCCAAGCCCGTGCGCAAGAAATCCGACGTCAAGGTCGGGCCCAACGATCCCTGCCCCTGCGGGTCGGGGAAGAAGTATAAGAAGTGCTGCGGGGCATAGTTTGCGGAGGATGAGTCTATGCCGGATCGTTATCTGCTCTATGGCGAATTGAGCTTTGTCTGGGACGAGAACAAGAACACGCTGAACATCAAGAAACACGGTATTCCCTTCGACGTCGCGGCCAAGGTCTTTGACGACGATCTGCGCCTGGAGTACCCCGACCCGGAGCATAGCCAGGACGAAGAGCGCTATATCACCATCGGTTTGGTGCACGATGTGCTGACGGTCGTGTATTGCGATCGGGAGAATGTATTTACGGGCCAGACGGATATACGCATCATCTCGGCGCGACTGGCGACCAAGGTAGAGCGCAACGCATATAACAACAGCATTATCGGGCGGCATTGACGCTGTCCCCGCAAAGGAGGCTTGAAGATGGACAAGGATGTTCATTATACCTATAAACGAGGGACACCGCTCACGCCTGAACAGATCGCCATGATCGAAGCCGCACGTGAGTTGCCTGTGGCAGAGGACGAGGACAACCCCGAGATCGACCCCGTCAAGACGCCCGAGCAATATGCCGCGCTGATGCGGGCGGTGGCCGAGCGAAATCGGCGGGTGGTGGACGCCCTGCGCAGGATGGGATAGTCGGAACGAATGACCAAGTAATCAGGATGTGATCATATGATAGAAATGGACGTTTTCAAGCAGGACCTCTCCGCCGTGCGCGACATGCTGAAGGAGGCGGGGGAATCGCTGCAGATCGACCACCTGCGTGAGCAGCTGGTGGAATACAACGAGGACATGGGCTCCCCGGGCTTCTGGGACGACACGGAGCGCGCCCAGAGGGTATCGGCGAAGGCGAGCTCCACGGAGCGGCGCATCAAGCACTACGAGAGCCTGAACGCCCGGGCGGACGACATCGAGGTGCTGATGGAGCTGGCCGAGGAGGCCGACGACGAGTCGATGGTGGACGAGATCAAGGCCGAGTTCGACAGCCTGAAATCCGACCTGGAGACCCTGCGCCTCCAGACGCTGTTGACCGGCGAGTACGACAACTGCAACTGCATCCTGTCGCTGCACGCGGGCGCGGGCGGCACCGAGGCCCAGGACTGGACGCAGATGCTCTACCGCATGTACACCCGCTTCGCGGAGCGCATGGGCTTCACGGTGCGGCTGCTGGACCTGCTGGACGGCGACGAGGCGGGCATCAAGTCGGTGACCTTCGAGGTGTCCGGCGACTACGCCTATGGCTACCTGAAGTCCGAGCGCGGCGTGCACCGGCTGGTGCGCATATCGCCCTTCGACGCCAACGCCCGGCGGCACACGTCCTTCGCGTCCCTGGACGTGTCCCCCATCATCGAGGACGACGGCGAGATCGAGATCCGGCCCGAGGACCTGCGCATCGACACCTACCGCGCCTCCGGCGCCGGCGGCCAGCACGTCAACCGAACCGACTCCGCCGTGCGCATCACCCACCTGCCCACTGGCATCGTGGTGCAGTGTCAGAACGAGCGAAGCCAGGTCCAGAACAAGGAGATGTGCTTCATCTGGCTGCGCGCGCGGCTGGCCGAGCTCAAGGAGCAGCAGCGGCAGGAGCAGATGGGCGAGATCAAGGGCGAGCTCAAGAAGATCGAGTGGGGCAGCCAGATCCGCTCCTACGTGTTCCAGCCCTACACCATGGTCAAGGACCACCGCACCGGCTACGAGATGGGCGACGTGTCCGCGGTCATGGACGGCAAGCTCGAGGACTTCGTGACGGCGTACCTGCAGAAGCTGTGAGCGCGGGACGGAGAAGGGCCGTCGGTACCATCGCGCTGATACTGGGCCTCGCGGTGCTGCACTTCATACTGATGCTGTCGGCGCTGCACGCGGTGGGCACGGACGGGGACCTGTACTATTCGGAGCAGCTCCGGGCGGACGTGCTGCCCGCGTCCGGGCTGTGCGACGCGGCCCTGCGGGCGCTGGACGGCAGCATGGCGGCCTACCTGCGGGGCGACGCGGCCGCGCTCACGCCGGGGAACCCCTTCAACGTGCGGGAAATGGCCCACATGGCGGACTGCTACGACCTGTTCGCGCTCCTTCGGACCGTGCGGGCGCGGCTGGTGCCCTGGGCCATCGTGCTGACGCTGGGCGGGGCGTGGCTTTTGCAGGACCGGCGCAGGATACGGCGCTGCGCGTGGCTGTCGCCGCTGATATTGCTCCTGCCGCTGGGCGCGTTCGCGGTGTACGCGATGATCGACTTCGACGGGGCGTTCACGCTGTTCCATCGCATACTGTTCCGCAACGACCTGTGGCTGCTGGACCCGGCGACGGACGTGCTGATACGCATCTGCCCGGAGAGCATGTTCATGCGCATGGGCGTCAGGATCGCTGTATACAGCCTGCTCGCCGTCATCGCGGTGTGCGCTGTCGTCACGATAGCGACCTTCATCTGGCCGAGGGGAAAAGAGGATAAGAACACATGGAAAACGACTACGCGGCGCGGGCCCGCGCCCAAGCGCTACGACTTCGGGAAGCGGGGCACGCGCTGATCTTAGCGGTGGAATCGTCCTGCGACGAGACCGCCGTGGCCGTGGTGCGGGACGGGCGCGAGGTGCTGTCCAACGCCATCGCCAGCCAGATCGACACCCACGCGCTCTACGGCGGCGTGGTGCCGGAGATCGCCAGCCGCATGCACGTGGAGGCCATCGACCCGCTGCTGGACCACGCGCTCGCGGAGGCGGGGGTGGCCTTGTCGGACATCGACGCCGTGGCGGTCACCTACGGGCCGGGGCTGGTGGGCGCGCTCTTGACCGGCGTGAGCTGGGCCAAGGCGCTGGCCTACGCGATGGACAGACCCATCGTGCCGGTGAACCACATCGAGGGCCACGTGTCCGCCAACTACATCGCCCACCCCGATCTGGAGCCGCCCTTCGTGTGCCTGGTGGCCTCCGGCGGGCACAGCCACATCCTGAACGTGACCCACTACGGCGAATATACCCTGCTGGGCCAGACCACCGACGACGCGGCGGGCGAGGCCTTCGACAAGGTGGCCCGGGTGCTGGACATCTCCTATCCCGGAGGGCCACTGCTGGACAAGCTGGCCGACACGGGGAACGATACGGCCTACAAATTCCCCCATCCGCACACCCAGGGGAAGTACGACTTCTCCTTCTCGGGCCTCAAGACCGCGGTCATCAACCAGGCCCACAACCTGCGGCAGCAGGGGATCGCCATCGACGCGAAAAATTTCGCCGCGTCCTTCCGAAGGTCCGTGGTGGACATGCTGGTCGATAAGACCGTGGCCGCCTGCAAAGACACCGGCGCGCGGCGCGTGGCCGTGGCCGGGGGCGTGGCCGCCAATTCGCTGCTGCGCTCGGAATTGAAGCGCCGCGGGGAAAAGGCGGGGCTCGAGGTCTACATCCCGCCGAAGGGCCTCTGCACCGACAACGCCGCCATGATCGGCTCGGCGGGCTTCTACACCCTGATGGCCGGGGGCGTGGCGGGGCTCGACCTGAACGCCGTCCCGGCGCTGCGGGTGCTGATGTCGAACGACAACATTTCGCAACAAGGTTAGTGTTGTGTAATTTTTGCAGTTTTGCATCACTAACTTGCAGTTTTAGCGCGCTAACAGGGGTCGTTAGAGGCGTATAACCCGAGAATTTAGATTTTTTTGAATTGCCTCTTGCATTTTTCGCGGGCATAGTGTATAATGGTCATACCATCAAAACACGGAGGTATTTATCATGGCATATGCGATCAGCGATGAGTGCGTCTCCTGCGGCGCCTGCTCCGAAGAGTGTCCCGTTTCCGCCATCAGCGAAGGCGATGGCAAGTTCCAGATCGATCCTGAGGTGTGCGTCTCCTGCGGCGCGTGCGCGGGCGTCTGCCCCGTCGGCGCTCCGGCCGAGGCCTGATCGGAACTGAAATGACCCGCCATATGGCGGGTTTTTTCGTGCCTCGAGGCATCATGTCCATTTCAATTCAATGACTTTCCCTTTACAATTACATGAACCGGCAGGAACAACGGCATGGCGGGGAGAATAATGTACGAATAGCGCACAAGTGCGCTCATCACGTCGTCAAAGGGTACGAAGGAAGAACGCCGGAGCTTGTATACATGCGTATAGGAACAGCTCGAAGCATAGGGATACGCCGCGTCTGCGCGCTGATGATCGCGCTGGCGCTTGTTTTCGTGGGCTTCGCCGTGCCGGTGACGGCCCGGGCGGAGTCGGACGGCATGCTGCGGGTGAAGCTGACCCGGCTGGGCGCGCCCAAGACCATCGTGCTGACGGCGGACTGCGACTACACCCTCGCCTCGGACCCCACCGTGCGCGTCCCCGCGGGGGAGACGGCCACCATCACCGCCGAGGGCGGCGGCATGACGCTGTCGCTGGGCGACCGGTCGGTGGCGCTGGGCGACACGGCGAAGCTGATGCGCGAAAAGCCCGGCAACTGCGGCATACGGTTCACGCAGCCCGAGCTGTCCAACCGCTTCTGCGGCGACCTGGGGCTGTCGGCCTCGGACGGGGTCATCACGGCCATCCTCAATATCTACATCGAGAACTACCTCTACGGCGTGGTGGGCTACGCCATGCCGCCGTCGGCGGGGCTGGAGGCGCTCAAGGCCGAGGCGGTGGTGGCCCGCACTGTGGCGCTGCGCCGCAAGGCCACCCGCGCCGACGCCGCCTATGACATCGCCGACAACGCCGACCAGGTGTTCAAGGGCTGCAACGACGCCTCCGACTACGCCAACGTCGTCCGGGCGGTGGACGAGACCAAGGGCGGCGTGCTGTACTACGACGGTTCCCTGGCCCAGTGCGCGGCCTGCGCCTCCAACGGCGGGCAGACCGAGTCCTCCAAAAACGCCGGGGGCCCCGCGCTGGACTACTCCGTGGTGCGGGACGACCCCTACGACTTCGAGAGCAAGACCGCCGCGGTGCGCACCGCCGTGGTCAACAAGGACCTGACGGGCATCAGCGACGAGCTCTACGACGCGCTCACCCAGGGCGTGCGCGACCAGTTGGACGGCGCGGAGAGCTTTAGATTGCTGGGCGTGGAGAGCGTCACCGCCTGCGAGTCCCGCTATCCCGCGCCGAGCCGACTCTACAAATCCCTGACGTTCAAGCTCCGGGTGTCCGGCCGCGACGCGAGCGGCGCGGAGCAGACCGGCAGCGTGTCCGTCAGCATCCCCACCTACGGCGCGTTCGAGGACTGGTACGGCTTGAGCATCAACCCCGAGGCCAACGAGACCGTGTGGGTGGTGGAGGGCGAGCGGGCCTTCAACATCTCGTTCCGGCGCTCCGGCAGCGGCGTGGGGCTGAGCCTGCGCGGCGCGCAGGTGATGGCCGAGAAGAAGATGCGGGCCTCGGAGATATTGTCGTTCTACTTCCCCGGCGTGGAGGGCCGCAGGCTCAGCCTGTCGGACAGCGCCCGGAGCAAGGCCGTCCCGGGGCCGACCCCTGCCCAGCAGCCGATCGCCACGGCGCGGCTGTCTCAAAAGACCGACCTGCTGGACGCCGCCGACGATAGCGGCACCGCCGTGGCCACCGTGGCCGCGGGCGCGGTGGCGGACGTCTACGCCGCCCAGGGCGAGTGGGTGGCCGTGGGGTCCAGCGGCAAGTACGGCTTCATCCGGGCCGACAGCCTGGAGGGGATCAGCCTGGCGGGCGGCGGCCTGACCCGTCCCGAGGCGACCACCTACGGGCGGGCGACTGCGGAAGTTGACGTGAAGCGCCTGCCCGCGGCGGCGGCGCAGACCGTGGGCGCGCTGAGCGCGGGCGAGGTGGTGAAGGTCGCCGCCTGGACCGATCAGTGGCGCATGGTGAGCTACCAGGGCGAGGCGGGCTTCGTGCCCGCGGACGCGCTGGAGGTGCGCGAGGCCGAGGCTGTCGACGACGACGCCGCGGACGCGACGCCCGAGGACCCGGACGCCTTCGTGGCGGCGGGCAGCGGGGTCAGCGCCGTGCTCAAGCAGGACGCGCCGCTGTTCGACTATCCCAACGAATTGTCCTCTATCATCGAGAACCTCAAGGCGGGCGACGCCGTGACCGTGCTGGCGTACAGCAGGGCCTGGGCGCGGGTGCGCACAAAGGCGGGCCGCGAGGGTTGCCTGCGGTTGGAGTCCGTCACCGCCGTGGAGGACGAGACCACCACCGCCTCCGACGTGGAGGGGGGCGCGATCCGGAAGGTCAAGGGCAAGAAGTACCTGTTTGTCACCGCCGGCAGCGCGCCGGTGTACGCCACCTGGGACACCGGGTCCGAGGTGATCCAGACCGTCTACTACGGCGAGAAGGTGCGCGTGGGCGCGTACAACAGCCTGTGGGCCTGCGTCCGCGTGGGCGACCTCACCGGCTACATGCGCATGGACGCGCTGGCCGAGCAGAAGCCCGCCGCCCTCGAGGGCGGGAGCCTGGTCCGCGCCGCGGCGGGGCTGATGGGCGTGGCCAAGGCCGACGCGACCGCCTATGCCTCCGCGTCCCCCGACGCCCGGCAGGCGCTGACCCTCGAGAAGGGACAGCGGGTCGCCGTCGTCGCCTACAACGCCGC
>JAFUWR010000276.1 GCA_017471125.1 Clostridia bacterium
CCAAGTACCTCTATGAGCACGAGACCATCACCGGCGACGAGTTCATGGAGATCCTGCGCAAGACCGAGGCCGGCATGCCAGCGCTGGAATCGGGGAGCAAGGCGTAGGGGCGCTGCCCCCAGCGCCCGCCCGCCGGGGGACCTTATCCGGCGCTTCGCGCCACCTTCCCCAAAGGGGAAGGCTTTTGGCGCCGTTCCCCATGCCTTCCCCTTTGGGGAAGGTGGCACGGCGGTGATTTTGCCGATTCGTAGAATCGTCAAAATCAGTTTCGCCAAAGGCGAAACCGGCAATCCATAGGATTGCCGCCTTGAGGCCGTGACGGATGAGGTCTCCCGCTCAGGACTCCACCTCCACCACGCCGTCCAGGATGTAATGGAACGTGGGGGAGGAGGATCGGGCGTTCTCGTCGTACCCGCCGGAGAGGTCGATGGTGTCGCTGGGGTTTTTGGGATCGACGCCGGTATAGCTCCCCTTGAACACCTGCGCGCCGCCCTTCTTGAACGCCTCCACGGCCTTTTCGATGGCCTCGCGGGTGCCGGGGGCGGCGTTCTGCTGGCTCACGTCCAGCATGCGCACCCAGTCCTTCTCGAACCCGGCGCTGACGTCGCTGCCGTGGCGGTTGCCGTTGACCACCCGGTCGATGTCCTGGTGGGTGCGGGCGGCCTCGGCGGCGGCCAGCACGTAGGGCGTCCAGTTGACGCGGGCGCTGACCAGCGACGATATGGGCGTGATGTCCAGCAGGCTCTGGTCCTGCCCGATGTGGTACACCTTCTCCTGCCGCTGGCTGGCCTCCTCGCAGGCCATAGCCGGGCCGAGGGTGGGCGTGTGCTGGGCGATGACGCGGCAGCCCTCCCCGATCAGCGCCTCGGCGCAGGCTCGCTCCCGGCTGTAACTGCACGTCGCGCCGGTGTAGCGCACCTTCAGCACCGCCTCCGGGGCCACGGTCCGCGCGCCCAGTATGAACGCGGTGAACGCCGAGATGGTCTCGGGGTTGCCGTTGGCGCCCACGAAGCCCACCAGCGCCTCATCGGCCTTCAGCTCGCCCGCGTCGATCAGCTCCCGCAGCTTCATGCCCGCCGCGATGCCGGTGACGTAGCGCGACTGGTAGCTCTCTGCGTTGAAGGTGTGGTAGTTGTTGGGGTAGGGCACGCCGTCGGTGTCCTTGTAGGACACCTGGCAGAACTCCGCGTCCGGCCAGTTGGCCGCCACCTCGACGACCTCGGCGCTGTTGGTGTAGGCGAATACGATGCGGCACCCGGCTTTGAGCAGCGCCTCCAGGGGCTCGGCGGTCTGCTTCTCGGGCACGTTGGAGCGCACCAGCACCTCCACCCGCTCCCCGTAGGCGCCCTCCAGCGCCTGCTGGGCCTGGGTGAAGTTGTGGGTGTAGGGGGTGGTCTCGTCGTTTTGGTAGATGAAGCCGACCTTCAGCGGCTCCGCCTCGCGGGCCGACTTGTAGGGGCCGTAGATGCCGCCAAAGACCGCGATGCACGCCAGGCAGACCGCGATGGTGATGCAATAGACCCGTCTCATGACTGACCTCCTGTGGCGTCGTCGGCCGCCGGCCGCTGGGGATAGAGGGTGTTCAGGTCGATCTTGCCGGTGTCGATGAGCTTGAGCAGTATGTCGACGATCTGGGGATCGAACTGGGTGCCGCGGCCGTTGCGCATCTCATTGAGCACGTAGCCGAAGTCCATCTGCCGCCGGTAGACGCGGTTGGCGGTCATGGCGTCGAAGGCGTCGGCCACGCCGATGATGCGGCCGTACAGCGGTATCTCCTCGCCGCGCATGCCCGAGGGATAGCCCCGGCCGTCGTAGCGCTCGTGGTGGTGCAGCGCGCCCTCCACCACGTGGTCGATCAGCGTGAAGTCCTTGAGTATCTCCGCGCCGCGCACCACGTGGGACTTCATCACCGCGTATTCCTCGTCGGTCAATCGCGCGGGCTTGTTCAGGATGCTGTCGGGGATGCCGATCTTGCCGATGTCGTGCAGCAGCGCCGCCCGGCGCAGGTTTTCACATTCGACCTCGCTGAACCCCAGCTCCTTGGCGATCATCACCGAGTATTCGGATACCCGGGCCGAGTGCTGGGACGTGCGCTCGTCCTTGGCGTCCACGGCCTTGGCGATGGCGATGACGGTCTCGTTGCCCATCTGGATCTGCTGCCGCGCGATCTCCAGCTCGTGCTCCTGCCTTTGCAGCGTGCGCTGCATCTGCGTGCGCATCAGGAACCACGTGAACCACGCCACGGCCAGCATCGGCACCACCAGCAGGTAGGCGATGAACCAGTGGTAGTCGTAGATGCTTCGCGACTTGACGAGCGTGAAGTCCCGCTCCTCCAATACGTCTGCCCGGTTGTTGTCGAACACCGCCAGCCTCAGCCGGTAGTCGCCCGCGGGCAGGTTGGTGTACACGATGACGCTCAGATTGCTCTGGGGCAGTATCGTCCATTCGGTGTCGAAGCCCTCGAGGATGTAGCCCACGTAGGGCTCGAGGATGGTGTAGTTCAATATCTCCGGGTACAGCTCGATGCGGGTGACGCTGCGGTCCACCTCGATGGGCTCGCCGCGCTCCAATTGTTTGGTCACGTTGTCCAGCCGCGCGGTGGGCACGGACATGCGGTAGCGGTTCTCCACGGAGGCGTAGTTCTCGGTGTCGATGACGAACACGCCCCGGTCGCAGGGCAGGAACAGCCGGTCCTCGCCGTCGAAGTAGGCGAAGGCGTTGGCGGTCAGCGCCCCGTTCAGGCCGCGCCGAGCGTCCAGCAGGTCGTAGTTCATGCCCTCGGCGTCGCTGTACACGTCGTCCCGGTCCACCACGTAGATACCGGCGCTGCTCATGACGAACAGCGTGTCGTCGTCCTTGGGCCAGATGGCGTAGTTGTTGAAGTAGGGGAAGTTGGCCAGGATGCGCACGCCGCCGTCCGGCTCCAGGTAGTTCAGGCCGTTGCTGGTCACCAGGAACGCGCCGTCGCCCTTGGTGTCCCGGACGATGCGCAGTATGACGCCGGAGCTCAGGCCCTCGCCCGCGGGGTCGAGCACGTCGGTCACCGCGCCGTCCCGCACCACGGCGATGCCGCCGCCGTCGGTGCCGACCAGCACCGTGCCGTCGGCCATCTCGCACAGGGACAGTATGGTGGGGTTGGGCAGGCCGTCGGCCTCCCGCAGGGTGGAGACCACCTCGCGGTCGCGAATGAAGGACACGCCGCCGTTGCCGCCCACCAGCACCGTGCCGTCGGACAGCTCGATGAGCACCCGGGCGCGTCCGCCGAAGGCCCCGTTCTCGTCGCCGTAGCGGTGCTGGGTGCCGTCCTTCTCGATCTCATAGGTGCCGTTGCCGTAGGTGCACACCCACATGCTGCCCCGGCTGTCCGTCAGCAGGCAGCGGATGCGGATGCCCCGGAACTTCTCGGTGATGGCGTCGTAGACCTTGCGGTTGGCCTTGCCGAACACGGCGTCCATGCCCTTGTCGGTGCCGAAGTAGTAGTTGCCCCGCCACTCGGTCACCGCGTTGACCACCCGGCTCTCCAATCCCGCGGAGGTGTACACGTCCTTGAAGGACGACGGCGCCATCCGGAACAGGCCCAGGCGGGAGGAGGTGAACCACAGGTTGCCCTGGTAGTCGATGAGCATGTTGTCGATGGAGTTGTTGAAGGCGTTGGTGTTGACCAGGTGGTACAGGTCGTTTGTGTCGATGTAGGCCACGCCGTTGTCCGCCGCGATGAACAGCTCGCCGTTCTCCATGAAGTACATGTCGTTCAGGCTGCTCAGGCCCGGGCAGAGGCGCTCGCCCACCTTGTCGAAGCCGCCGTTTGAAACGTCGAAGATGTCGAAGCGGTCCACCGTCGTGCCCACTAACAGCTTCCCATCCGGCGAAAACGAGCAGCAGCGGTAGATGACGTCCTCCTCCATGAGCCGAAGGGAGCTCAGGATGCGCCCCTCCTTCATCAGGAACACGCGCCCGTCGGAGGACATCGCCGCCGTGTGGCCGAAGGCGTCGGACGCGCTGTTTTCGCAGTGCACGATCTCCCACAGCGTGCTGACCTTCTTCAGGCCGCTGTTCAGCGTCAGCACCTGCATGCTGTCGGAGGTGCCGATATAATAGTAGCCGTCGGCGCTCTGGGTGATGGAGCGCACGGAGTTGGACGGCAGGCCGTAGGACTGGTCGATGACGTTGACGATGCGCTCGTTGATGGAGATGGACAGGCCGTTGTCGTTGGTGCCGATCCACAGCCGCCCCTCGTCGTCCACGTAGAGGCAGTTGACGTTGCGCACGGTGTCCAGGTCCTGCCAGCGGAACTCCCGGCCGTTGTAGCGGTACAGGCCGTTGTAGGTGCCCACCCATAGGAGGCCGTCGCTGGTCTGGGCGATGTCGTTGGCCTCGCCGCAGGGCAGGCCGTTGCCGCTGGAATAGACGGTCTGGACGTAGTCGTTGTAGTCCGCGGCCTCAAGCTCCGCCCGGGCGGGCGCGAGGCTCGCGCCGACCAGCAGCACGAGGAGGAGCATGAGCGCCGCCTTGCCCGCGGCCTGCCCGCGCCGCTTCCGCAGGGCGCGGAAGGCCCGAAGCAGCAGGAAGAACGCCAGCAGTGTCAGCAGCTTGTCCAGGAAGTCTATGTAGAACTCGCCCACCGCCGAGGCCAGCGGCAGCGGCCAGCGCCATTCGGTGAGCAGGCCGATGACGCCGTCGCCCCAGAGGTTCGATGTCCTGCCGCCGTTGAACAGCAGGTTCAGCGGCGCGGAGATGATGACCGATATGACCGCGGTCACCGTGGCCACGGACATGGTGCCGAACAGCGTGTCCAGCATGCGCTTGCGCGCCGCCACGCCCACCAGCACGCCCACCGCGATGCTCGTCAGCGCGTAGACGTAGGAGATGTGGTTGACCATGCCGTAGATCAGGTTGCACGTCGCCCCCACGATGGCCCCGCACACCGGCCCGCCCGCGTAGGCGCACAGGCACGTGCCGAAGGCGTCCAGCCACAGGGGCAGGTGGTAGCGGACGGCCAGCGCCTTGCCGAAGTAGTTCAGCAGCACGCAGGCCAGTATGAACAACGCCACGGAGATCGGCTTCCATCGCTTCATGGCATTTCCTCCTTCTATCCAGTGGGAGAACGGGCTACATCCCTAATTTTCGGGCGTACTCCTCATATTCGATGAACCACTGTCTGTATTGCCCGCTTTCCAGCAGCTCGTCGATGACGCCGTTGACGAAGTACATCAATTGCAGCTCGCCCTTCTTGGCGGCCACGCGGTCGCCGTCGAACTGGGGCTCCAGCACCAGCCGCGCGTCCTCCACCACGGTCAGGCCGCAGTCGGGGCTGCCCTCGATGTAGGCCAGGGCGCTCTCGATGTCGCATATGGCGGCGTCCATGTCGCCGCGCGCCACGGCGTCGTAGCAGGCCTCCACGGAGCCGACCCGCCGAAACTCCCGGTAGCCGGTGACGTGCTGGGCGGTCAGCGCCTCCTGGAGGGAGCCGCTCTGGGCGATGACGTCGCGGCCGTTCAGGTCGTCCAGCCCGGCGATGGCCCCGGCGTCCGCCGCGCGGATGACCAGCCCGCTGCCCGCGCCGGCCTCGGCGTAGTTGTAGCCCTTGGACAAGGTGACGCGGCTCGCCCGCTCCGGCGTGTAGGCCAGCGCGGAGATGACCAGGTCGCATTCGCCCTCGGACACCGCGTCCAGCACGTGGGTGAACTCCATCGGGATGATCTCCAATTCCACGCCCATCCGCTGGGCCACCAGCCGCGCCAGCTCCATGTCCGCGCCCACGTAGCGGTCCTGCCCCTCGAGGGCCGGGTCGATGAACTCCTGGGGCGGGAAGTAGGGCTCGGTGCCCACGCGCAGCACGCCCGCCTCCCTGACGGACGCCAGCACGCCCTCGGCGCCCTCCGGGATGCCCCCGGTCACGTCCATGGCGTTCTCCACGAAGTTCCACTCGTTTTCGATGTATTGGGCCGCCGCCTCCTCCGCATGGGCCCCGAGGCCCAGGCACATCAGCGCGGCCAGCGCCAGCGCGATCGCGCGCAGCTTCATAGCAACACCTCCAAGGGTCTACCTGTCTATCTTCCATTATAACACCTGTTTTGGAAAAAAGCTACTGTTCCGCTATTGAAATTTATTGTGACGCGCTATTTGTCGTTGACAAAGCCCTGCGGCGCAGTATACAATGGAGGCAGGTTTCCTTTCAGTGAAACGTAAGACATGCGCTGCGCGCTTGAAACAGGAGGTAGAAACATGGTCATCAAGGCAGTCAAGCTCTACGAAAACGGCTTCATGCTCCAGCCCTTCGCCATGGGCGGCGAGGGCATGGAGGGTCTGGATCCCACCGTGCGCTATCGCTCGTCGCTTCAAAACTACGTGATCGACACCGGCTCCGAGGTCATCCTGGTGGACACGGGCATGCCCGACGGCGTGCCGGACGCGGTGCCGGATGAAAAGACCATGATCCACATGGGCGCGCGCATCAAGGACTACCTGCCGGCCCTCGCGGACCTGGGCTACGGCCCCGAGAACGTGTCCAAGATATTGCTGACCCACAAGCACGCCGACCACTCCGGCCTGCTGGCCGCGTTCCCCAACGCCACCATCTACGCCGGGCCCGAGGACCGTGTCGCCGACGAGGTGAAGGCCATCCCCAACGTGGTGGCCGCGGAATACAAGGACGGCCCGTACTACAACTTCGAGGCCAGCGAGAAGATCGCCGACGGCGTCTACTTCCTGCCCGCCAAGGGCCACACCTTCGGCAACAGCATCGTCATCGTCGAGGACGGCGGCCTGTTCTACATGATCCACGGCGACGTGACCTACACCGACGAGGCGCTGTACGCCAACAAGCTGTCCGTGGTGTACGACGACGCGGCCGCGGCCCGGCAGACCCTGGACAAGGTGCGCACGTTCATCGCCGACCATCCCACCGTCTACCTGTCCACCCACACGCCGCTGGGCTACGAGAACCTGGAGAACAAGGCCGTGGTGGACCTCGATAACCCGCCCGCCTCCATCCCCGTGACCGTCGTCGCCGGAGCCCAGGCCACCGGCAGGTATATCTGTTCCATCTGCGGCTACGTCTACGACCCCGCCGAGCACGACGGCGTCGCCTTCGAGGCCCTGCCCGACGACTGGAAGTGCCCGCGGTGCAAGCAGCCGAAGACGAAGTTCAACAAAGCGTAATGGGAGCTGTCGCTATGAACGACAACTTTGACTTACAAACGTACTTGACCAACGGCGCGGAGCAGATCGTGAAGGACGCCGTGCGTGCCACGCTGCGCAACCCCCGGGAGAGCGCCTTCATGGCGAAGTACGCCCTGGCCAGCGCTGCGGGCGCGCGTCGGCGGCGGGTGCTGGAGGGGGAGGGGGTGCACGTGCCCACCTACCTGATCTGCAGCATCACCTCCCGGTGCAACCTGCACTGCGCGGGCTGCTATTCCCGCTGCGCCGAGGCCACCCAGGACGCGCCGCCGGTGGCGCAGCTGACCGACGCCGAGTGGGCGGGCATCTTTGACCAGGCTGAGGACCTGGGCGTGGGCTTCATCCTGCTGGCCGGGGGCGAGCCGCTGCTCCGGCGCGGGGTCATCGAGGCCGCGTCCAAGCGTCCTGATATCATCTTCCCCATATTCACCAACGGCACCTACATGGACGAAGCGTACTTCGACCTGTTCGACCGCTGCCGCAACCTGGTGCCGGTGATGAGCCTCGAGGGCGGGCGCGAGCGCACCGACGCCCGCCGCGGCGCGGGGGTGTACGACCGGCTGCTCAAGAACATGGAGGCCCTCGACCGCCGCGGGGCGATCTTCGGCGCGTCCGTCACCGTGACCACCGAGAACCTGGACGAGGCCGTGTCCGCCGGGTACATCGACGACCTGGCCGCGCGGGGCTGCAAGGCGGTGTTCTACATCGAATACGTGCCCGTGGACGGCAGCACCCGGGGCCTGGCCTTCGGCGACGCCGAGCGCGACCGGCTCCGGGAAGCCATCGACCGCCTCCGCGCCCGCCGGGACGACGTGCTGTTCATCGCCTTCCCCGGCGACGAGAAGGACTCCGGCGGCTGCCTCGCCGCGGGCCGGGGCTTCTTCCACATCAATTCCCACGGCGGCGCGGAGCCCTGCCCGTTCTCGCCCTACTCCGACATCAACGTCCGGGAGGCCACCCTGCGCGACGCCATCGCCTCCCCGCTGTTCACCGCCCTCCAGTCCGGCGGGCTTTTGCTCGACGACCACATCGGCGGCTGCGTGCTGCACGAAAAGCGGGTGCAGGTCGCCGCTTTGCTTGATAGTTGAGAGTGAAGCGATGAGAGTGGAGAGTTGAGAGTGGAGAGTGGAGATGAGCAAGTTAAATCCTAACGGATTTCTGACACAAGAGCATTTGCCTCGTTTATACGCCTCAAAAAAGCGTAGATACGGAGCTTTGCTATTTCATATAAACAGATCCGAAGGATCTGCACCAAAACTTCACTCTCCACTCTCCACTCTCCACTCTTAAAATTAGTTGACGCCGACCCAAAAAAGCCTTATAATGGATGCAGGATGTATAATCTATATATAAGGGAGGAAGAAAGTATGGATTACGCAAAGGAATCCCTGCGGCTGCACGGCGAATGGAAGGGCAAGATCGAGGTCGTGTCCCGCGCCCCGGTAAAGAGCAAGGAGGACCTGTCCCTGGCCTACACCCCCGGCGTGGCGCAGCCCTGCCTGGAGATCCAGAAGGACATCGACAAGAGCTATGAGCTGACCCGCCGCTGGAACATGTGCGCGGTCATCACGGACGGCACGGCGGTGCTGGGCCTGGGCGACATCGGCCCCGAGGCGGGCATGCCGGTCATGGAGGGCAAGTGTGTGCTGTTCAAGTCCTTCGGCGACGTGGACGCCTTCCCGCTGTGCGTCAAATCCAAGGACGTGGACGAGATCGTGAACACGGTGTATCTGCTGTCCGGCTCCTTCGGCGGCGTGAACCTGGAGGACATCGCCGCGCCGCGCTGCTTTGAAATCGAGCGCAAGCTGAAGGAGAAGTGCGATATCCCGATCTTCCACGAC
>JAFUWR010000277.1 GCA_017471125.1 Clostridia bacterium
CGCAACGGCGCCCCTACGGGTATTCCTGTTCCCTGTTGCCTGTTCCCTGTTCCCTCCGTCACCCTACTCCCTACTCCCTACTGCCTACTCCCTACTCCCTAAATATCCTCATAAATCACCCTCAGCACCTCATCGCTGGTGGTCTTTCCCTCCTCGACGAGCTTGAGGGCGTTGTCCTTGAGCGAGACGAAGCCGCTGTCGGGGGCCTTGAGCAGCTTTTCGATCTCCTCGCGCCCGGCGCCCCTGGCGACGAGCCGTCGCACCTGGACGGACAGGGGGAAGATCTCGAACACGGCGGTCCGGCCGCGGTAGCCGGTGTCGAAGCACTCGGGGCAGCCCGCGCCGCGGTAGAACGTGCGCCCGGGCCTGGGCGTCAGGCCCAGCTCGGTCTGCTCGTCCTCGGAGGGCTCGTAGGACCGGCGGCAGTTGGGGCAGATGCGGCGTACCAGGCGCTGGGAGAACACGCCCTTTAAGGCGCTGGCCACCAGGTAGGGCTCCACGCCCATGTCCACCAGGCGCTCCACGGTGCCGAGGGCGTCGGAGGTATGGATGGTGGAGAGCACCACGTGGCCGGTGATGGCCGAGCGCATGGCGATCTCGGCGGTCTCGCCGTCGCGGATCTCGCCGACGGCGATGATGTCCGGGTCCTGGCGCAGTATGGAGCGCAGGCCGGAGGCGAAGGTCATGCCCACCTTCTCGTTGATCTGCACCTGGTTGACGCCGTCGATGTTGTACTCCACCGGGTCCTCGAGGGTCACCAGGTTGACCTCGCGGGTGTTCATGTCCCCGATCATGGTGTACATGGTGGTGGATTTACCGGAGCCGGTGGGACCGACGACCAGTATGACGCCGTTCTTGATGCGGATCAGGCGCTCGTACTTCTGCATGTCCTCGGCGCTCAGGCCGATGTTCTCGCGGCTCAAGCGCATGCCGGACTTGTCCAGCAGACGGGCCACGATCTTTTCGCCGTACACGGTGGGCAGGGTCGAGACGCGCAGGTCGATGTCCTTGTCCCGGACCTTGACGTTGAAGCGGCCGTCCTGGGGCACGCGGCGCTCGGTGATGTCCAGGCCGCTCATGACCTTGATGCGGCTGGTGACCGCCGCCTGCAATTCGCGGGGGACGGTCAGTATGTCGCGCAGCAGGCCGTCGATGCGCATGCGGATGGAGAACTCGGTCTCCCGGGGCTCCATGTGGATGTCGGAGGCGCGCTCGGTGACGGCGCGCTCGATGATGGCGTTCACCAGTCGGATGGCCGGGGCCTGGGAGATGGAATCGTCGCCCACCTGGTTCCCGGCGAACGCGGTGTCGATGGCCGCGGTACCCTCGCCGGTGACGGCGGCCTCGCGCTTCATCTCCTCGATGGCCTTGGCCGCGCCCTCGTTGCCGTAGAGCACCTGTATCGCCCGCTCCACCGCCGAGGTCATCGCCACCATGGGCACGACCTTCTTCTTCGCGGCCTTGCGGACTTCCTCGATGGCGTAGAAGTTCAGGGGGTCGCTCATGGCGATATACAGCTCGTCCCGCGCCATGCGCACCGGGACCACCTGATATTGCTTGGCGATGTTCTTCGGCACGACCTGCACGAGCTCCGTGGGGATGGTCACCTTGCTCAAGTCGATGAACTCGATGCCCAGCTGCATCTGCAGGGCCTCGATCAGCTCGCTCTCGGTGATGAAGCCGTTCTCCTGCAACACCGTGCCCAGACGCTTGCCCGTGCCCTTTTGCAGTCGAAGGCCCTCCTCCAACTGTGCCTCCGTGATCAGGCCCGCTGAGATCAGCAGGTCGCCCAATCGCAGGTAGCCGCCCTTTTTCTTCTCTTTATTTCCAGTTGCTGCTGCCAATGCCTTTCCCTCGGTTTCCTTGATGTCCGTCTATGATTGATTCGATCTCGTCACGGCGTCTCTACCGACAGCGTTTCGAGCCGCGTCACGTCGCCGGAGATCACACGGATATCCAGCGGCAGCGCTGCCCCGACGCCGGTCGCAAGGCTGGCGACCACGGAGTTGTCCAGCTTGCGGCACACCTTTATCCCCGAGAACGAGACGATGCCGTTGTTCTTTACACTTATGCCGTCGCAGGCGACGTACAGCTTCGACGCCTCGTCCGGCACCAGTGAATGGGCCTTATCGTCTCTGATATAGCTATCTTCCTTGGTATTGAGATTTGCGTTGAGCCCGTATTCCCTGATCTTGATCGGCGTTTGATCCGCCAGCATGATCTTGGACTGGCCGCCCGTATCGGCGCTGAAATAGGTGACGGATCTCCCATCTGCCGCCACCTCCACCTTCCACGCCGTGCCCAGCTCGTCCCGCAGGGCGGTGATGGCGGAGGACAGCATCACCTGGGCGTTGGCCGCGACGATGGTCTTTTCGTAGACGTTCCTCGCCACGGGCACGCCGGTGGCGACGATGCCCGACACCAACAGCAATATCAGCACCGTCAGCAGCGTCTCCGCCAATGTAAAACCCGACTGGCCCTTCGCCTTACAAGATACTCGCTTCATGATCTTTATCCTTCTCCGCTGCCTTCGGCCGCACCCTCCCCGCTCACAACATAGGTGACCGCCGTCTTGTTAGAAAAGGCGCTGTTCATGTAATAGGGAACTTCCGTGTACGTCGACGTGATGGTGCCGTCAGTGAGCTTGATCTCCATGATCTTCCCCGAATCGACCGACGGATTCGCCAGCGTATTGTCGCCCTGATAGTAGGTCGTCATCTTATCGTTGCTGGTCGTGACCACCCGCATGGCCGCGGAGATGGCCCCCGCCAGCATCATCAGCGCCAGCGCGGAGATCAGCAGGGACACCAGCGTCTCGCCGATGGATTCACCCGCGCGGCTGCGGAGTTTTTTCATCAATATACTATGCTTCATGACGCCGCCGCCTCTCCCGCGGGGACCGTTCCCCTTATCTTTCGCATGCTGTGGAACTTCCACGTTAGCGTGGTCTGGATCGCGCCGTCCGCGTCGGGCACGGATTCCTTGATGTTCGGGGAGAAGGTGATACATAGCGTATACTTCCCCGAGCTGTCGCTCACGTTGAAACGCAAAAGCCCATCCTTCCCCATGCTCTCTGCGATACTGCAACCCAAATCGACATTTGCCAGATTCGTGTCGGTGGCATATCGGGCCACCGTCAGGGTGAGCGTCTTGCTGAGGGATGGAATCTCGTTTTTCAATATCTGAACAAGCGCTATCGAGGCATCGGTGAGTATCGTCTCATTTCCAGGCGTTCGATAATCCTCATCCGTATCATACTTTACGCTGTACGTCGTGGTGACATCCCCGGATTCTGCCTTTGTCGTAGTCTTTTTTACCACCAGCTTCTTCCCCTCGATCTCGCTTCGCAGCAGCCCCGCCGCCGAGGTGACGGCGTAGTACCGCTGGTCCATCTCGGGGAGCTGGCTCATGCGGCCCGCGGCGGCGGTGGCGGCCACGACCACCACAGAGCTCACCACGGCGCACACCAAAAATATCAACAGGGCA
>JAFUWR010000278.1 GCA_017471125.1 Clostridia bacterium
AGCTCCAACGTCGGGGACTTCTGGACCTTCGACTGATGCTGGCTGTGCGGAAAAGGGGCCTCGCGCCCCTTTTCCTTTTCTGCCGCCGGGACGCGGCCCGTGGGATCATTCCACGGTCCACGCCCCTGCGGGGGAAAAGTGTGGAGAGTGGAGTGTGGAGAGTGGAGTTGTTGTGGAGATCCTGACGGATCTCTTTTTATCAAAAGACACAACAAGCGACGCCACAACGCCGACAGCAGCATTTTAATAAAAGCAAATCCGAAGGATTTGGACCTGAACTCCACTCTCCACTCTCAACACTCCACACTCAAAAACGCGCTTATCTGTCGTAGTAGAAGTCCTCACCTGGCAACGCGCCTCCCACCGCCTTTGGCTCCGCCTCCAGCAGCACGGCGAGGTAGCCGGACAGCTTCTCCTTCATTTCGTCGCCCGCGATGAAGGTGATGTTGCAGGCGGGCAGGGCTTGGACGGCCACCTGCTCGGGCACGATGTCGTATTCGCCGACGAGCTTCGCGGCGGCCTCGGTGTTGGCGTTGACCCACTCGACGGAGGCGGCATAGCCGTCGAGGAAGGCGTCCAGCGCGTCGGGATGCTCCTCGGCGAAGGCCCGCCGCGCTACAGCCACGCCGGTGATGAGGCTGGAATCCACGCCCAGCCTGTCCCACTCGGCAGTCAGGTCCAGCGCCACCCGCAGGCCCTCCGACTTCATCAGGGCGGTGGTCACGAAGGGCTGGGGCAGCATGGCGACGCCCGCGTCGGACGCGGTCAGCGCGGCCAGGCACTCGGCGTGCTCGCTCTTCCACTCGATGTCCACATCCGCCGCCGGGTCGATGCCGTTCTCTTTAAGGATATAGTTGAGCGCGTACTCCGGCGTCGCGCCCTTGCCGCTGGCATAGATCGTGCGGCCCGCGAGGTCGGCGACGCTCTGCACGCCCTCGCCCTTTTCGACGATGTACAGCACGCCCAGCGTGTTGATGGCGACCACCTGCACCGCGCCGTCGGTGTTGTTGTACAGCACGCTGGCCAGGTTCGCGGGCACGCAGGCCACGTCCGCCTCGCCCTTGACAAGCAGCGGCGCCACCTCGTCCACGGCGGCGACGATGTCGAAACGGGCGCGCTCGTCCTCGGACATCAGCTTCACAAGCCCCATGGCCGTGGGCCCTTTCAGCGCCACGACCCGAAGGTCCGCGCCCTCCGCCAGCGCCGCGCCCAGCACGAGCGCCAGCACACACAGGAACGCCATCGTCTTTTTGATAAACCTATACATTTTTCATCACACTCCCCGGCTACTATTTCACCACAAAACGGCCCGGATGTCAAGGGGTGCGGAAATGAAGTCAACCAGAGAATGTTAAACAAAACTTAACCTTCGATTTGTCCCAGTTCTTGACAGTTCGGGCCAAAATGTGTATAATATCAGAGGGTCGAATGAACGAGAACACTGCCGTATGAGGGGTAGTGTTGTTGTTTATTCGGCTAAATTGCGTTTATAATGGACCGACCCGGGAGGAAACGAGCATGGCAGACACCAGGATATTGACATTTACAGATAAGAAAAAGCTGGAGGAACAGCTTGAGGCCCTGAACGTCGAGCGCAAGAAGGTGGCGGAGGAGATCCAGATCGCCCGCGGCTTCGGCGATCTGAGCGAGAACGCGGAGTACGACGCCGCCAAGGCCAAGGAGGCCGAGGTCTACGGCAACATCGCCCGCATCGAGAACGAGCTGCGCACGGCCACCTTCGTGGACGACAGCGTGGCGGACACCGAGACCGCCGCGCTGGGCACGGTGGTGCGCGTGCTGGACATGACCTTCGACGAGGAGGACGAGTACACGCTGGTGGGCTTCACCGAGGCCGACCCGGCCAAGCTGTTCATCTCCAACGAGTCCCCCATCGGCATCGCCCTGTGCGACACCGACGGCAAGGGCACCGGCGCCCGCGTGGGCGACGTGGTGGAGGCCAACACCCCCGGCGGCATCATCAAGCTGAAGGTGCTGTCCATCCGCAAGAGGTAAACTACCGAGAGGAGCAACATACATGGCCCAGACCTACCAGGCCCCGGCTGGCTACACCGAGCAGGACACCATCCGGCTCAACAAGCTGAACGCCCTGATCGAGCAGGGGCGCAATCCCTATGAGATCACCACATACGACCGCACCCACACCTCCGGCCAGATCGTCGAAGGCTTCGACGCGCTGGAGGGCCAGGCCGTGCGCATCGCGGGCCGCATGATGAGACGCCGCGTGATGTGCAAGGCCAGCTTTGCCCAGCTCTCCGACCCGGACGGGAAGATCCAGATCTACGTCCGCCGGGACGACGTGGGGGAGGAGCCCTACAAGGACTTCAAGGCCCTGGACATCGGCGACATCGTCGGCGTGGCCGGCACGGTGTTCAAGACCAAGACCGGCGAGATCTCCGTGCACGCCACGGAGGTGCTGCTGCTGACCAAGTCCCTCCACCCGCTGCCCGAGAAGTTCCACGGCCTCACCGACACCGACACCCGGTATCGCCAGCGCTACGTGGACCTGATCGTCAACCCCGAGGTGAAGGACACCTTCGTCAAGCGCAGCCGCATCCTGCGGGAGCTCCGCGCCTTCCTGGACGGCCGGGGCTACCTCGAGGTGGACACCCCGATCCTGACCCCCTTCGAGATCGGCGCGGCGGCCAAGCCCTTCTATACCCACCACAACAGCCTCGACATGGACATGGTGCTGCGCATCGAGACGGAGCTTTACTTAAAGCGCCTGATCGTCGGCGGCCTGGACCGGGTCTATGAGGTGGGCCGCATCTTCCGCAACGAGGGCATGGACACCAAGCACAACCCGGAGTTCACCACCATCGAGCTGTACGAGGCGTACACCGACTTCCACGGCATGATGGACCTGGTGGAGGACATGATGAAGACCGTGACCCAAAAGGTCTGCGGCTCCCTCGTCATCCCCTACCAGGGCAACGACATCGACATTGGACACTGGGAGCGGCTGACGATGGTCGAGGCCGTGAAGAAGTATTCCGGCGTGGACTTCAACGACTGGCAGACCGACGACGACGCCATCGCCGCCGCCAAGGCCCATCACGTGGAGCTGCCCGAGGTGCCCACCAAGGGCGCGATCCTCGCCGAGTTCTTCGACGCCTTCGTGGAGGACAAGCTCATCCAGCCCACCTTCATCTACGACTACCCCGTGGAGATCAGCCCGCTGGCCAAGCGCAAGCCCGACGATCCCATGTTCACCGAGCGCTTCGAGTACTTCATCAACGCCACCGAGTTCGGCAACGCCTTCTCCGAGCTCAACGACCCCCTCGATCAGCGCGGCCGCTTCGAGCGCCAGGTCGCCGAGCGCAAGGCCCTCAACCCCGAGAGCCGCGCCCAGGTGGACTACGATTACGTCAACGCCCTCGAGTACGGCATGCCCCCCACCGGCGGCCTCGGCTTCGGCATCGACCGCCTCGTCATGCTGCTCACCAACTCCGACTCCATCCGCGACGTGCTGCTGTTTCCGACGATGAAGCCTTTGGACTAATAAACCACATTATATCGTGGTAATCAAGAATTAAGACACTATATATAGTGGTTAATCCCTTTCTCAAGAGGCTTCTGGGAAAAATCTGGGAAAAAACCTCAGAGTTTTCTCGATTGGGAAAACCAGTTTTTCCCAGAAAAATACGGAGGTTCCAAGCATGGAGCCTCCGTATTCTTTTCCTTTTTCATTTTGTTCGCAAGAGCCAGTCCAATCCTTATCCGTTCCATTTATCCCATTAGAAACTCGTAGCAGTATTCCGTGCCCGTCGGGGCGCTTGCTTCGTTCGTCACGAGCCAGCCAACAGGTGTGTGATGCCACGTCCGAACGATAGACGTTGTTGCGATCTGCTCGTCGGCACACAAGCGCACACGCCTCGCGTAGTCCTGGGCGGTCAGCTTTCCCATCTTGATGAAGGGCAAGACTTGCCGTCTTTTTGCGGGTTGCACACGTAGTTCCTCTCGATCCCGGCTCCAAAGGCGGTCAGATAGTAATAGGTTGAATGCACACAGCCCTCACTCCGTGCCGCTTGGCGTACTCCTGTTGCCGGAGATATAAAAGCTATCCATTTTGAAAACGCTCTGATTTTGGACATAAGAAGGCATAACTGAGATATTTCCCATTTGGAAACAGCATAACACGACGAAGAATTGATGATGGGAGCGGCCTCCAATACAATAATATTGAACACTACATTTTAAGGGGGTTTTCATCATGAAGAAACTGTTGCTGGTTTGTTCTGTCGCGCTGTGCCTGCTGCTGGGCTCGATGGCCGTGGCGGAAGGCGCGGGCGTCACCGCCGTGCTGGCCGACGCGGGCCAGGCGGAGGCGGGCTTCGTGGCCATCCTTGCCCAGGACGGCACGATCTACAGCGAATTTGCCGTCGAGAGCTTCGCGAGCCTGATCAAGGCGAACGACCTGACGGACGACGCGAGCATCCTCAAGCTGGCCGTCATCCCGGACAACGGCGAGGAGTATCCCTACCTGTATCCGGACGGCGATTGGAAGATCGTAGCCTTCGCGGACGCGCTGCCCGAGTGGTACGACGCGGATGCCGAGGCCGCCGTGCTGGAGGCCTTCGAGGCGTGGAAGGCGGAGGCCTATTCCATCTTCGATCCCGCCGTGCTGCTGGATCTGCAAAATCCCCAGGCGGTCGACGTGGACATGACCGGCGTTTCCGACGACATCCAGCAGACCCTGGACCGCTGGGCCGACGTGGACACCAACTGGATGGTGTGCTATGTGCGCAACGGCGTGCCGACCACCACGCAGGCCGCGGTGGGCAAGTCCATCGCCAACGACGCCTGGAACTATGCCGTCAACATGATCTGGACCCAGACCGGCGAGGACCTGGCGGGCCACTCCCAGGTGGACCTGATCGCCGCCTACGTGGGCAGCGCCTTCCCGGGCATCACCGAGTGGCAGGGCTATTTCGGCTCCGGCGAGGGCTATCCCTTCGCCGACGGCGCGAAGCTGATCGCCTCCGGCTACCTGTACGCCAACGGCCTGTACTCCGCCAAGGAGGTCAAGGCATTCGACGACGACTACGATCCCGACCAGTACCTGCAGCTGACCCGGCTGGCCGAGGTGAAGGTCAACGATACCGGCGCGGCCTTCGCCTGCCTGATCGACGAGGACGGCAACGTCTATTGGTCCCTGGGCACGGACTACGTCAGCGGCCTGGTGGATCAGTTCGGCGTGGACGAGCAGTCTGTCGTGAAGCTGAACGTGGGCCCGAAGGACGACAAGGGCAATCAGTCCGTGGGCACGGCCCACGCCGCTTCCGGCTGGAGCGAGCTTGAGAACGGCTACTTCGCCACCGGCGCGTGGGAGGAGCCCGACGTGGACAAGCCCGAGTTCTTCGCCGCGGACGGCTCCGCAAACTGGAGGATGAACGCGGACGGCACCATCGAGCCCGGGGGCGAGGACATGTCCGAGGCGGGCGCGCCCATCAACCCCGGCAAGTACAGCTACATCGACGGCGATACCACCTGGGAGGTCATGATCGCGGGCAACGGCAACTGCACGCTGACCGAGATCACCGCCGAGGACCTGGCGAAGGCCGCGGAGCAGCAGGACGAGGGCCCGCGCTCCACCTACTTCAACACCCCCGCGCCGATGACCGAGGTCAAGTCCGTGGGCCCGGTGCCCGCCTGGTACGACGCGCGCAAGGACGAGATCGACGAGCTGGCGAAGAAGGCCTACGCCGACTGGCAGGACCAGATCCTGGAGCTGGTGGACGTGGACGCCCTGAACGACACGCTGAAGGGCATGGGCCTGGACTACGCCACGCCTCTGGACGACAAGATCATGGCCGACTTCAAGAAGTGGGTTACGATCTGGAACGAGGACGCCGTGGCCGGCAGCATCAACATCGGCATCAGCACCCTGGGCTACAAGGCCGTGGGCCCGTCCATCTGGAATGAGATCGACAACACCGTGCTGGCCAACTACAAGAGCATGGACCACGAAGGCTGCCCCGGCCCCACCACCAGCACCTTCATCGCCGCCTACGCCCTGGAGCACTATGGCAAGGTGATCGACGCCGCCACCGACGACTACATGGGCTCCACCATGAACGATGTCTATTCCGCCCACGTGGGCAGCTTCATCAAGGGCCTCAAGGACGACGCGGACGGCAACTACGTGTACCAGGTGGCCCATGACCTGTGGGAGGCGGGCTGCATCCCGTTCTTCGACGGCGAATACTGGTACCTGGTCAGCGGCCCGGACTTCGATCCCGACGGCGACCCCGCCGTGGAGGTCATCTACTCCGCGACCCCGGCCGAGATCTTGGCGGATTAACTGAATACACACAAGCGGCGCTGTCCTTTGCGGGCAGCGCCGTTGGTTTGTATACAAATAAACCCGACTACTTACTGATTGCAATAATCCACCATGAAGTGCAAAAACGCCTTCGCGCAGGCGGCGGTGATCCGGCGGGGATACATCAGGTAGAGATAGGTGCGTACGGTGGGGCTGATGTCGATGACGGCCATGTCGTTGTCCGTGTAGGGCATGTGCATGCGGTTTAAGACGGCGATGCCCTTCCCGTTGCGAACGTAGTGCAGCATCGTGGAGGTCAGGTGGGACTGGGCCGCGATGTCCGGCGTGAAGCTCTGGGACTGACACAGCTCCAGGAACTTGCGGGTCTCGTCGTGGGGCGTGGACGAGTGGCTGGAGTGGAGGATGAAATGTTCGCCGGAGAGCTGCTGGAGCGTCACGCTCTGGCTGCCCGCCAGGGGGTGGTCCTTCGGCATGACCACGGCCAGGTGGTCGGTCTTGTAGATCATCTTGCTGAAGGCGCTGCCCTCGGCGTCCGATTCAAACACGAAGGCGAAGTCGCACTTTTTGGACGAGAGCAATTCCATCGGGGAATAGCTCTCGACGGGCTTTAACGTGTGCTGCGGAAAGCTCTGGGAGCACTCCGTCAGGATGTCCACGAGCCCGTACTGGCCCATCAGGGGGTTGTAGCACACCGTTATCGAGGTCTTGTCCTGGGCGGTCATCTCCTGGAGCGCGGCGACGCCCTCCTCGTAGGCATGCAAAATCTGCCGGGCGTAGGAGTAGAAGCGCAGGCTGTATTCGTTCACCTGGATCGAGCGCTGGGAGCGGTCGAACATCGTGATGTTCAGCTCCTCCTCCAGCTTATGGATGTGCTTGGTCAGCGCGGACTGGGAGACGTTCATCTGCTCCGCCGTCTCCTGGAAGCTGCGGGTCTCCACCAGCTTGACAAATTCCGCCAGGATACTGATCTCCATGTGGCCCTCCTCGCATGCGCGCCGTTACATTTTGATAATTCCAACTTGTCCTGTGATTCGTATTATACACAAAAACGGGCAAAAAATCCATTGGAATAATTATAAATATTTCCAATATGGAAACCACTAAACAATTAATCGAATTGATTGCGGGTCGTTCCTCCTTTATGATTAAGCCATCCGGAAACCCGAAAACAACAAAAGGAGGAACCCTGCATGAAACGCACCCTTACCCTGATCCTGGCGCTGCTGATGGCGCTGTCCCTGATCGGCTCGGCCATGGCCGAGGGCCACACGGCCACCGTCGCCGTGGACGACGACTCCTTCACCATCGGCCCCTGGGGCGGCGACGGCGCCGTCCGCGACTGGACCGAGACCGTGCTGTGGACCCACCTGTGCTACCGTCCCTTCGTGGGCGCGGCGCTTGAGAAGGACGAGCTGGAGATGGTCGCCGCCAAGGCCGTGACCAAGGTGGACGCCACCACCTATGAGGTGGAGATCAACGAGGGCATCACCGACAGCCAGGGCAACGCCATCACCGCTGCCGACGTGGTGTTCAGCTATGACACGCTGGCCAAGCTGGGCTACGTCACCGAGATCGGCCTGTACTACGACCACGCCGAGACCGTTGACGACACCCACCTGACCATCTACCTGAAGGACGACACCGAGGGCGCCATCGAGGAGATCCTGTGCCACTGCTCCATCGCCAGCCAGGCCTGGTACGAGGGCGCTTCCCAGGACGAGGTGGAGAGCAACCCCGCCACCACCGGCCCCTACACCGTGACCGGCGTGGAGACCGCCTCCTCCATCACCATGACCGCCCGCCCCGACTACTGGAAGAGCGAGAACCTCTCTACTGTCGAGCTGCAGAACGCCGATCAGATCGTCATCCGCTGCATCACCGAGGCCTCCATGCGCTCCATCGCCCTGGAGAACGGCGAGGTTGACATGGCCGAGATCAGCGCCACCGACGTGGCCCGCTTCGAGGGCGACGACAACTACAACATCACCAACTACGACAACTTCATGTCCCAGTACCTGATCTTCAACACCAGCGAGAACTCCCCCTGCCAGGACGAGAACGTCCGCAAGGCCATCGCCTACGGCTTTGACTGCATGACCATGCTGATGGGCGGCGGCTCCACCGCCGGCATCGTCAGCTACGACGTGGCCCCCAACATGGCCCCCGACTACGTGCAGGAGTGGGACACCCGCGAATACTTCCCCTGGGATCCCGAGAAGGCCGCCCAGTACCTGGCCGACGCCGGCTATCAGCCCGGCGAGCTGAACATCCGCCTGCTGGTGACCGCCCAGGCGCCCCAGGGCCCCTACCAGGCGCTCCAGGCGATGCTGATGCAGTCCGGCATCAACATGGAGATCTGCGGCTATGACCGCGCCCTCAGGCAGACCTACCAGGACGATCCCACCGCCTGGGACATCGCCGAGTACTCCGACTCCATCACCGACTTCACCACCCACTTCTGGGCCGACCTGTTCTCCGAGAAGAACTACGGCGAGAACGGCACCCAGGGCTTCACCGTGGACCCCACCCTGCAGGAGCTCTTGGCCGCCGCCAGCGCCGACCGCAGCGAGGAGAACATGAACGCCTTCCACGATTACGTGGCGGACCACTGCTACATGATCGGCCTGTACACCGAGATCCGCTCCATCGTGACCAACGCGGGCATCACCGACATCTGCCTGCAGAAGCTGAACCCCATCCTGAACGCGATGACCTTCGCGGACTAAGCGACGACCGATAACCAGCCAGGGCCGGCGGAAGACGATGTATTTCGCCTTCCGCCGGTTTGCACTATCGCCAATTTCCAAGGAGAGATGCGTATGGTCAAATACGTCATAAAGCGCCTGCTCATCATGATACCGCTGCTGTTGGCGGTGGGCATCATCATGTTCACGCTCATGAACTTCGTCCCCGGCGACCCCGCCCAGTTGGCCCTCGGCTCCGGCGTCCACACCCAGGAGGAGATACAGTTGAAGCGCGAGGCGATGGGCCTGAACCGGCCGTTCATCGTGCGGCTGGGCGAATACGTCGGAAACATCTTTTTGCACTTTGACTTCGGCACCAGCCTGACCAGCGGCACCGAGATCCGGTACGAGCTGATGACCCGCTTCCCGTACACCTTCTACATCGCGGTGTTCAGCATCCTCTTGACGATCGTGGTGGGCCTGCCGCTGGGCATCTATACGGCGGTACACGCCAACAGCCTGGGCGATAAGATCTCCCTGTTCACCACGCTGCTGTTCGACTGCATGCCCAGCTTCTGGACGGCGCTGCTGCTGGTGCTGCTGTTCTCATTGAACCTGCGCTGGCTGCCGTCCTCCGGCGCGTCAAGCTGGAAGCACTTTGTGCTGCCGGTGATCGCAAACTCGCTGGGCGGCCTCGCGGGCTTCACGCGCCAGGTGCGCGCAAGCATGCTTGAGGTCATCCGCTCCGACTACATCACCACGGCCCGGTCCAAGGGCCTGAAGGAGCGCGCGGTGGTCTACGGCCACGCGCTGCCCAACGCCCTCATACCGATCCTGACCGTCATCGGCATGCGCTTCGGCAGCATGCTGGGCGGCGCGACCATCGTCGAGGTGGTGTTTTCCATCCCCGGCATCGGCCAGTACCTGGTCAACGCCATCAACGGCCGCGACTACAACGCCTGCACCGGCGGCATCATCTTCATCGCGTTCACGTTCTCGGTGATCATGCTGCTGACCGACCTGCTGTACGCCTGGGTCGACCCCCGCATCAAGGCGCAATATGCCGGCTCGAGCAAGAGAAAGAAGGTGGCAGCGAATGCCTGAAGAGATCAGAAATGAGGTCGTACAGCGGCATGAGCATGCCCACGACAAAAAGCGCCATGGCCACGGCGGGCATCATCGCCGGGGCAAGGCCCAGGAGAGCGTCAAGCCCGGATCGCTTAAATACGTCTGGCGCTCCGTCTCCCACAACAAGGGCGCGGTGGTCGGCATGGTGATGCTGGCGCTGATCGTGATCCTCTGCATACTGTCCCCGGTCATCTGCCGCTACGGCTACGCGGACTTCAACATCCAGGATTGGTACCAGACCCCGAACCCGAACCACCTGCTGGGCACCGACCAGATGGGCCGCGACCTGCTTTCCCGCGTGCTTTACGGCGCGCGCTACACGCTGATCATCGGCATCACCGCCACGGCCATGTCTGCGGTGCTGGGCATCCTGCTGGGCGCGGTGGCCGGCTACTTCGGCGGCTTCGTGGATTCCTGCGTGATGCGCTTTTTGGACCTGTTCCAGGCCTTCCCGACCCTGGTGCTGGCGATGGCCTTCTGCGCGGTGTTTGGAACGGGTGTTGACAAGTGCATCCTGGCGCTGGGCATCACGGGCATCCCGGGATTTGCGCGGCTCATGCGCGCCAACATACTACGCATCGCCAACATGGAGTACATCGAGGCGGCCAGGACCATCAACTGTCCCACCTGGAGGACCATCCTCAAGCACATCATCCCCAACTCCATCTCCCCGGTCATCGTGGAGATCGCCATGACCATCAGCCGCAACGGCCTGACCTCCTCGTCCCTGTCCTTCCTGGGCCTGGGCGTGCAGGCGCCGAAGCCGGAGTGGGGCGCGATGCTCTCCGAGGCGCGCAGCTATATCCGCGACTATCCCCACATGGTCATCGTGCCCGGACTATTCATCGTGATCACGGTGCTGAGCTTCAACCTGATCGGCGACGCCTTCCGCGACGCCCTCGACCCGACGCTGAAAGACTGACGAGGTGACGACATGAGTAATGTGAACAATGATAAGCCGTTATTTGAGGTGAAAAACCTGACGGTCGAGTATCATTCCGGCGATGCCATCATCCACGCGGTCAGCGGCGTTTCCTTCGATCTGAGGCCCGGCGAGACGCTGGGCCTGGTGGGGGAGACCGGCGCGGGCAAGACCACCATCGCTCGGGCGTCCCTGCGCATCCTGCCGGAATACTCGGTGGAGCGCGTGGAGGGCGAGATCCTCTACGACGGCCAGGACGTTTTGAAGATGGGGGACGGCGACCTGCGCAAGCTCCGCGGCGAGCACATCTCCATGATCTTCCAGGACCCGATGACGGCCCTGAACCCGGTCAAGACCGTGATGTCCCAGATCGCCGAGGGCTACAAGGAGCACCATAAGTGCACCCAGGCCGAGGCCAATAAGCGCGCCGTGGAGATGCTTGAGATGGTGGGCATCGTGGCACAGCGCGCGGGCGACTATCCCCACCAGTTCTCCGGCGGCATGAAGCAGCGCGTGGTCATCGCCCTGGCGCTGGCCTGCTCGCCCAAGGTGCTGATCGCCGACGAGCCCACCACGGCCCTGGACGTGACCATCCAGGCCCAGGTGCTGGACCTGATCAAGGGCCTCAGGGACGAGCTGGGCACGGCGATGATCCTGATCACCCACGACCTTGGCATCGTGGCGGACGTTTGCGACAAGGTGTGCGTCATTTACGCGGGCCGCATCGTGGAGAGCGGCACCAAGGCGGACATCTTCGACCATCCCACCCATCCCTACACCAAGGGCCTGTTCGCGGCCCTGCCGGACCTGGAGCACAACGTCAGGCGCTTGAAGCCCATCGAGGGCTTGCCGCCGGACCCCTCCGAGGAGCGCCGCTTCTGCGACTTCCTGGATCGCTGTCCCCACGCCTGCCGGGCGTGCAAGGGCTTTGACAAGAACACCATGATCGAGGTGTCCCCGGGACACTTTTCCCGTTGCTGGAAAACTGATGGAGAGGAGGCGTAGAAAATGGCGGCGCTGATCGAGGTCAAGAACCTGAAGAAGTATTTCAAGAGCGCGGCGGGCACCGTGCACGCTGTGGACGACGTTTCCTTTGAAATCGAGAAGGGCGAGACGGTGGGCCTGGTGGGCGAGAGCGGCTGCGGCAAATCCACGCTGGGGCGCACGCTGATCCACCTGAACGAATCCACCGGCGGACAGATCATCTACGACGGCAGGGACGTGACCAACCTTTCCAAAAAGGAACTGGTCGCTTTCCGCACGGACGTGCAGATGATCTTCCAGGACCCCTTCTCCTCGCTGGACCCGCGTCAGACGGTGCAGGACATCATCGAGGAACCGCTGCGGCTGTCCGGCGGCCTGTCGAAGGAGCAGCTTCGGGATCGCACCCGGGAGCTGATGGACACCGTGGGCATCGAAAAGCGGCTGCGCATGTCCTATCCCCATGAGCTGGACGGCGGCCGTCGGCAGCGCGTGGGCATTGCCAGGGCGCTGGCGCTGAATCCCAAGTTCATCGTCTGCGACGAGCCCGTCTCCGCGCTGGACGTGTCCATCCAGGCCCAGATATTGAACCTGCTGATGGACTTGCAGGAGAACATGGGCCTCACGTACCTGTTCATCACCCACGACATGTCCGTGGTGAAGCACATCTCCAACCAGATCTGTGTGATGTACCTGGGCCAGATGGTGGAAAAGAGCGAGAAGGACGAGCTGTTCGTGCGTCCGCTGCACCCCTACACCAAGGCGCTGCTCTCCGCCATCCCGACGACGGACATCCACCACCCGAAGCAGCGGATCCTGCTCAAGGGCGAGATCAAGTCGCCCATCGATCCCGGCCCCGGCTGCCGCTTCGCCTCCCGCTGTCCCTACGCGGACGAGAGCTGCAAGGCGGGCGTCACACTTAAGGAAGCCCTGCCGGGACATATGGTGGCCTGCAACAAAGTCGAGGAAATAAACGACCTTTGACAAAACGGGGGGACAGCATGAAGACCTATCGCCAGCAATTTGACGAGGAAAACCTCGCCGTGGTCGAGACGGGGCCGGACGGCAAGGCCCGCACCCGCTACGTCTACATCGGTAACTGGCACGGCTGGAGCGTGCCGCCGGAGCGCATGGCCCGGACGAAGCGGGTCATGGCCCTTGCCGCGGCGCTGGGCCTCGTCAGCTTTCTGCTGGGGGCGCTCATGCCGTCCCCCCTCACCTGGGATCGGATCGTGGGCCTGTTCACGGGCCTGGGGCTGGCCGCCATCGTGGTGGAGCTCGTCGGCGTGATCCAGTTCTGCGCGGCGAAGGAGAAGCT
>JAFUWR010000279.1 GCA_017471125.1 Clostridia bacterium
GGGATGCAGCGCGAACTGCACGTTGCAGCCGCCCTCGATCTTGAGCTCCCGGATGATCTTGATGGCGGAGTCGTTGAGCATCTTGAGGTCGTGGTCGTTCAGCGACAGTATGGGCGCGACGACGATGCTGTCGCCGGTGTGCACGCCCACGGGGTCCACGTTCTCCATGCCGCAGATGGTGATGGCGTGGTCGTTGGAGTCGCGCATGACCTCGAACTCGATCTCTTTATAACCCTTGACGGACTTCTCCACCAGCACCTGGTGGACCGGGGACAGCTTGAAGCCGTTGGTGCCGACCTCGATCAGCTCCTCCTCGTCGTAGGCGAAGCCGCCGCCGGTGCCGCCCAGGGTGAACGCGGGGCGCAGCACCACGGGGTAGCCGATCTCTTTAGCTGCCGCCTTGGCCTCGTCCAGAGAATAGGTAATTTTGGAGGGGATGACCGGCTCGCCGATGGACTGGCACATCTCCTTGAACAGCTCCCGGTCCTCGGCCCGCTCGATGGACGTGAACGGCGTGCCCAACAGCTGCACCCGGCACTCGCGCAGTATGCCCTTCTTCTCAAGCTGCATCGCCAGGTTCAGGCCCGTCTGCCCGCCGATGCCGGGGACGATGGCGTCCGGCCGCTCGTAGCGCAGGATCTTGGCGATGTACTCCAGCGTCAGCGGCTCCATGTACACCTTGTCCGCGATGCTGGTGTCCGTCATGATGGTGGCGGGGTTGGAGTTGCAGAGGATGACCTCGTAGCCCTCCTCCTTCAATGCCAGGCACGCCTGGGTGCCCGCGTAGTCGAATTCCGCCGCCTGGCCGATCACGATGGGGCCGGAGCCGATGATGAGTACCTTTTTGATGTCCGTGCGCTTTGCCATTCTCTTTTCCTCCAATCGGGATGGTTGTAGGGGCGCCGTTTCGGCGCCCGGGCGGGCGGCGAAACGCCGCCCCTACGGATATTTACAGTGTAGCGAGGCACTTCCCCCGCACCCGCCAGCCCTCGAACGGCGTGGCTTTGCCCATAGACCGAAACTGCGCGGGGTCGATGGTGTATTCGCTGTCCAGGTCCCAGGCGGTCGCGCCCGAGAAGGGGAGGCCGAAGCGCTCCCGGGGCGCGATCGCCATGAGGCTGACGAGCTTTTCCAACGTGACGACGCCCTTCTTCACCAAATAGGTGTACAGCAGCGGGAACGCCGTCTCGAGGCCCACGATGCCGAAGGCGCTCTTCTCCAGGCCCCGGGACTTCTCCTCCGCCGAGTGGGGCGCGTGGTCGGTGGCGATCATGTCGACGGTGCCGTCGCAGAGGCCCTCGATCAGCGCCTCCCGGTCGTCCCGGCCCCTCAGCGGCGGGTTCATCTTGAAGCGGCCCTCCTCGCGCAGGTCATTCTCGTCCAGCAGCAGGTAGTGGGGGCCGGTCTCGCAGGTCACGTTCACGCCGGACCGCTTGGCGTCGCGGATGAGCCGAACGGATTCCTTCGTGGAGATGTGGCAGACGTGGTACTTGCAGCCCGTCTCGTCGGCCAGCGAGAGGTCGCGCTCGATCTGCCGCCACTCGCTCTCGGAGCAGATGCCGCGATGCCCGTGGGCCCTGGCATATGCGCCGTCGTGGATGTAGCCGCCGCGCAGCAGTTCGTTGACCTCGCAGTGGGCGGCGATTATTTTATTAAGCCCCTTCGCCGTCTCCATTGCCGCGCGCATCATGCCCGCGTCCTGCACGCCGCGCCCGTCGTCGGAGAAGGCGCAGACGTGTTCCGCCATCCCAGCCATGTCGGACAGGCGCTCGCCCTTCTCCCCCGCGGTGATCGCGCCGTAGGGATAGACATTGACGCAGGCGTCCCGGGCGATGATGTCCAGCTCCCGCTTCAGCGTCTCCGGGCTGTCCGGCACCGGGTCCAGGTTCGGCATGGCGCACACCGCCGTGTAGCCGCCGGCCTTCGCCGCCGCCGTGCCCGTCGCGATGGTCTCCTTATAAGAAAATCCCGGCTCCCTGAGATGTACATGCACATCACAGAAGCCGGGAAAAAGGAAATATTCGCCCTCGAAGCCCGAAAGCGCCCGCGCCATCGGATCGATGAGGGATATGTGTTCCGCGCCGATGATCCTTACGTCCGCCATGGGCACAGCCTCCCTTCCTGCCGGACGACAGGCACAGGGATAGCCCCCGAACGCGCCTTGTCGACCTCACTGGATCGCCTTAAAGTTATCATCAAGGATTATAGCACGCCGTCAATGGCTTGTCAATGAAACAAAATTATAGTTTTTGTAAGGGAATGGGGCAAAGCGGGTGGAGGGTGAAGTCAGGCAAGCACAAATAACTCCACTCTCCACTCTCCACACTCCACTCTCAAAGGAAGTCTTCCCGCATCGGCGAGAACACGTCGATCAGCGTGCCGGCCTCCAGGCAGAGCGTGCCGTGGGGGATGTCCGGGGTGAAGGCGAGGGTGTCGCCGGGGCCGACCTCCACGGGCTCGCCGTCCACGGTGAAGCGGAACCGGCCGGACTTCACGTAGGTGTTCTGGCAGTGGGGATGGGTGTGGACGCTGCCCACGCCGCCGGCCTCGAAGTTGACCTCCACGATCATCAGCCCCGGCTGGTACGCCAGCACCCGGCGGGTCACGCCGCCGCCCAGGTCGGTAAGGGGAACGTCCTTTGAATAGACTGCGTTTGCGCTCATATCATTTTCCTCCTATCGAATTCTTCATGAAGGCGTTCGCCGCCGCGCATATCACCAGCAAAATAATGGCCGCGAGGATGGCCGCCATGCCGCCGGAGAAGCCGAAGCGGTCGGCCAGCGCGCCCACCACGGTGGGCATGATGATGCCGCCCAAAGATCCGAGGGCCAGCAGCATGCCGGTGGCCATGGGGTATTTGTTGGTGTAGGGCGCGGCGTCGGCGTAGATCATCGGGCAGA
>JAFUWR010000028.1 GCA_017471125.1 Clostridia bacterium
CTTGGCGTCCACCTTGGCGATCTTGACGTTGTCCGAGGTCCAGGTGACGGCCGCGCCGGTCACGGGGTTGCCCTCGGCGTCCTCCACCGTGGCGACGAGGCCCGCGTAGGGCTCCTTCAGGCCGATGGTGATCTCGGTCTTGTTCAGCTTGATGACGGTGCCGTCCGCGGCGGCCATCAGCGCCTCCGCGTCCTCTGCGGCCTGCTCGCCGCCGTCCTCGATGACGATGGCCTCGCCGTCGTTCATGGGCAGCGGATAGTCAAGCTGGTTCATGTAAAGCGGCACGTCGTCCCGCAGGGCGAGCTTCTCCATGAAAGCCGCGTAGGCAACGTCGTCCAGCGCCGTCAGCATGCCCTCCGGGACCTCGGCGGTCTGCTGGCCGGACGCGCCCTGCCAGGCGACGCTCACCGCGCCGTTTTCCGCCGCGCCGGTCACCAGCACCACGCTGCCCGCGGGCAGGTCGCCAAGGTCGGCGTTCAGCGAAGCGTAGTACAGCCCGGAGACGTCGTCCAGGACGATCTCGCCCACGTAGGGCTCGATGCCGTCCACGTCCTCCGCGGGCGCAGCTTCCTCGTCGATGGCCGCGTTATCGCCCGGGTCGACCTCGAGCGCCGTCTCGCCGATCTCGGCGGCCAGCTCCACGGCGGGCTCGATGCCGTCCGCGTAGACCTCCTCGGCCAGCGCGCCGGGGAGCACGGACATGGCGCAGATCAGCAGCGCCAATAACAGTGACAGCTTCTTCTTCATTAAAAACACCCCTATATATGTAGTTGCCTAATATCTACCTTATTTTACAGGTACTATTATAGCCTATCTATGACAAATCTGTCAATCTTTTGAAATACTTCTCCGCGAAGATTTGAGGCGTTTTCATGTCAAACATCGCATGATTTTATGTTATATCTCCTTTCGCGCGGCTTCATACAAATTCCGTTGACAAAACGCCGAAAAAAGCTATCATACAAGTAGTACAACACAATGGAGGTACTCATGGAAACCACCGCTGTCAAGCATTCCCCGGGCGACACCCTGCGCCTGCTGCGCCACTTCGTCCCCTACTTCAAGCCCCGGCTCCCCGTCCTGGCGCTGGACCTGTTCTGCGCGGCGCTGACGACGGTGTGCGACCTGGTGCTGCCGCTGATCGTCCGGCACATCACGAACCTGGGCGCGACGAACCTCGAGGCGCTGACGGTGCCGCTGGTGGTCAGGTTATCGGTCTTATACATCCTCTTGCGCGTCATCGACACCGCGGCCAACTACTTCATGCAGTCGGTGGGCCACGTGATGGGCACCCACATCGAGACGGACATGCGCCGGGACATGTTCGCCCACATGCAGTCCCTCCCCCACGCCTATTACAGCCGTACCAAGATCGGCCAGCTCATGAGCCGCATCACCACGGACCTGTTCGACATCACCGAGTTCGCCCACCACTGCCCGGAGGAGTTCTTCATCACGTCCATCAAGGTCGTGGCGGCGTTCATCATCCTCTGCGGCATGAATGTGCCGCTGACCCTCATCATCTTCGCCATGCTGCCGCTGATGGTGTACTTCTCCGCGAAGTTTGCCGGCCCCATGCAGCGGGCCTTCAAGCGCCAGCGGCACGAGCTGGGCGAGATCAACGCCCGGGTGGAGGACAGCCTGTCCGGCATACGGGTGGTCAAATCCTTCGCCAACGAGGACGTGGAGAAGTCCCGCTTCGCCGAGGGCAACCGGGACTACCTGGCCGTGAAGAAGGTCATGTACCATAACATGGCGGGCTTCCACTCCGTGACGCGGCTGTTCGACGGGCTGATGTACATCCTGGTGGTGCTGGCCGGGGCACTGTTCATGATCCGCCGGGCGATCACGTCCGCGGACCTGGTGGCCTATCTCCTGTACGTCACCACCCTGCTGGCGTCCATCCGCCGCCTGGTGGAGTTCACCGAGCAGTACCAACGCGGCATCACCGGCATCGAGCGCTTCGCCGAGGTGATGGAGGAGCCGGTGACCATCGCGGACAAGCCCGGCGCGATGGAACTGAAGGAGGTCAAGGGCGACCTCGTATTCGAGGACGTGTCCTTCGCCTACGACGACGCGGCCAGCGGCACGCCCGAGGTGCTGAGCCACATCGACCTGCACGTCCGTCCCGGCGAGAGCGTGGCGCTGGTCGGGCCCTCCGGCAGCGGCAAGACCACGCTGTGCAACCTGATCCCCCGGTTCTACGAGGTCACCGGCGGGCGCATCCTGTTGGACGGCGAGGACATCACCCACTACACGCTCTCGTCTTTGCGGCGGCAGATCGGCATGGTGCAGCAGGACGTGTACCTTTTCTCCGGGACGGTGTTTCGCAACATCGAATACGGCAGGCCCGGCGCGACCCGCGAGGAGATCGTCCGCGCCGCCAAGCTGGCCGGGGCGCATGAGTTCATCACACAGCTTGAGCACGGCTACGACACCTATTGCGGCGAGCACGGCGTCAAGCTCTCCGGCGGGCAGAAGCAGCGCATCTCCATCGCCC
>JAFUWR010000029.1 GCA_017471125.1 Clostridia bacterium
ACCCGCCCGCGCTCGTCCACCCGCGCGCCCTCCGGCGCGCCCGCCGCCTCGAACACCCGCTGGCACAGGCGCTCCGGACTGACCACCTGTATGGCGAAGGTGCCCTGCAAGTTGAGCGCGTCCAGCAGCGCCCGCTCGGTCTGCAACGTGAGCTGCTTCGGCACCACGATCAGGTGCGTGCCGCCCTCGCCCGACATGGAGGCCCGCAGCGTCTCGATCATCGCGTTTTCCAGCAGTCGGCTGCGTCCGGTGTAGATGCGCATGGGAAACTCCTTTGGGGGTCAGAATTGAGATGTATCCGTTCAGTCCTTGTGCGTTGGATGGGAGTTTGATGGAGAGTTGAGAGTTGAGAGTGAAGAGTGGAGTTCAGGAGGAGATCCTGCGGATCTCTTTTTATTCAATTGCGGAGTCGATATACAGCTGTTGCTTTGAGCCATTGGATCAAACAAATCCCGCAAGGGATTTGAACCAAAACTCCACTCTCCACTCTCCACTCTTCACTCTCTTTGCCATGCAAAACACCGCCGACCGAACGACCGACGGTGTTTATAATTACTGTTTACGGCACCAATATCTCCTCGGGCAGGTCCTCGGTGATGTCGTCGGCCTCCATGAGCACGGTGACCTGCTGCATGCCGACGATCTTCCACTGTCCGGCGAGCTTGGCGAGGGTGATGTCGTACCGGCCGCCGACCCACTTGGGGATGCGGCTGTCGATCTCGCTGCGGCGGGAGGCGATGACGTTGCCGGTGATGTTGGGCACGCGCTCCACGACGGTGCAGTTGGCATAGCTGTCCCAGGGCCAGGCCCATGCCTTCTCGATCTCCAGCTCGTAGTCGAAGCCGGTGATGTTGTAGTCCACGTAGGCGCTCTGGCCGTTCAGCGCGCCCTGCAGGGCCGGGTCGGCCAGCAGGAACTCGGCGGCGAAATACTTGTTCAATTCCTCGGCCTGCTGGCGGGTGAGCATCACGTCCACGCGCTTCTGCATGCCGTCCTGGAGCACCACGTAGATGTTGGAGATGTTCATGGCCATGTAGAAGCCGCAGGCCAGCATGCCCACGAGCACGCATATCACGATCAGGTACCTGGCGATGAACCAAACGAATCTGCGAATGTAAAGCACTCTATCAATTCTCCTGACGATAGGATGGGTCGGCCACCCTTCATTATAGCCCACCCGCTACTCTTTTTCAAGTATGGATTTGAGCTGCTGGATCATCTGCTCGTCGGTCATGCGGAACTTGAACACCACGCGCCGGGAGGCGTCCAGGTCCTCGTGGCCGTTTTGGTCCAGCACGGGGTCGCTCCAGGACCGGCCGTTGGCGGTGACCAACTGGCGGAGCTGGGCCTTCTGGCGGCTGGAGATGCCGCGGTAGCTGTCCGCGAGCACGTAGGACGCCACGGCCAGCGCGCGCTCCTGGGAGAGCTGGAGGTTGCGGATGTAGCCGCCGGTGGAGTCGGTGTGGCCCTCGATGATGATCTCGGTGACGTACTGGCCGTACTCCTCGGACAGCAGCACGTCCAGGTACACCGGCAGGAACTCGTCGATGAACTGCTTGCCCAGGTCCGTCAGATCGGACTTGCCCGTGGCGAACATCACGTCCGATTCCAGGGCGATGGAGCCGTTGGTGGGGTCCACCTGGGCGGAGATGTTCGCGGCGCGGAGGGCGTCGGACAGCGAGGAGATGATGCGGGTCTTAAGTCCCACCAATTGCTCGATCTGGATCTGCTGCTCCTCGAGGGTCTGCTGCTGCTCGTCCAGCTTGAGCCGCTGCTGGTCCATGGTCTGCTGCTGCTCGTTCAACTTCATCTGCTGGGCGTCCATGGTCATCTGCTGCTGGGCCAGGCGCACCTGCTGCTGGTCCATGGTCTCCTGCTGCCGGGCCATGGTGTCTCGCTGCTCGTCCATGGTCTGCTTCTGCTGGTCGAGGGTCACCTGCTGGTCATCCAATTTGGTCTGCTGATCGTCCAGCTTGGTCTGCTGGGCGTTCAATTTGGCCTGCTGGTCGTTCAGCGTCGCCTGCTGAGCGTTCAGCTTGGCCTGCTGGTCGTTCAACTGTACGCCCAGCGCGTCCAGCTCCGCCTCCTGGGCGGTGATCTGCTGCTCCTTCTCGTCGAGCAGGCTCTGGGCCGCGGTCAGCTCCTCCTGCTGCTGGGCCAGCACGCTCTCGGCGTCGTCCAGGTCCTTCTGGGCCGCGGTCAGCCGGATCTGCTGGGCCAGGAGCTTCGCCTCCGCCGTGGACAGCTTCTCCGTCTTTTCGTTCAGGTCCGCGTTGGCCTGGTCCAGGTCGTATTGCTGCCGGGCGATCTCCGCCATGTTGATCTCATACATATCGAAATACTGATACATGATGTAGAACATGATCAGTATGAATATCAGCAGTATCGAGCTCATCAGGTCCGAAAAGCTCAGCCAGTTCGCCCCGTCCGCGCGGCTCGCGCGGCGGGTCGTCCGGGTCCTCTGTCTTATGCGCAATATCACAGCCTCCCTTCTTGGAGGAATGTCAAAGGGGAAATGGGGAATGGGGAAGGGGGAAGGGGGAATGGCGGGCGCTGGGGGCAGCGCCCCTACGCCTATGCGCGGCAGCAAGCCTTCCCCTTTGGGGAAGGTGGATTGCGCGAAGCGCAAGACGGATGAGGTCCCCGGGCGGGCGGCGCAACGCCGCCCCTACGGATTGGCGGGCGCTGAGGGCAGCGCCCCTACGCCTATGCGCGGCAGCAAGCCTCCCTTGTGCAAAGGGAGGTGGCCCGAAGGGCCGGAGGGATTGACGCCCCCTCAGTCAGCTTCGCTGACAGCTCCCCCTACGCAGGGGAGCCTTCACGGCAGCAGGTATTGTACTGATGCCTGATGCCTGGTGACTGGTGCCTCCGTCCCCCTACTGCCTACTCCCTACTCCCTGATACATCCGATCGGTGGCCTCCTCGATAGCCCGCTGCGCCTGCTCGAGGGTATCGGTGAGGGCGTCGATCTGGTCGAGGAAGCGGTCGTTGGCCGCGCTGACGGCGTCGGGCATGCGCTCGAGGGCGCCGGAGATATTGGCGGCCAGGTAGTCCACCCGCTGGGTGAACTGGTTGACGTAATCCCGATAGGCGTCGAGGGTGGTGTTGAGCTCGCTGTTGAGGGCGTGGGCGGCGTCCACGTGGATGCCGGCCAGCTTCTCGCCGGCGTCGCGAAGCTCCGCGGCGGCCTGCCGCATGCCCTCGGCGGCGGCGCCGGTGTCCGCGGCGAAGCGGTCGGACAGGCGGTTCAGGGCCTCGGACAGCGCGTCGGTGGCGTGGGCCAGGTCGGCCTGCATCGCGCCCACGGTCTTGAGATAGCTGCTCTCCTGCCGGGAGACGATCTCCATCTGCTCCACGGTGGCCTCCACCCGCAGGTAGGCGTCGTCGGCCTGCTGGCGGGCGGCGTTCAGCTGCTCCACGTAGTGGGACACGCCGGAGAGCATGTCATTGACGATCTTCTTGAGCTCGGTCAGGTCGTTGAACAGATCCGCCGCGCCGGACAGGCTGGTCCGCACGGCCTGGGAGCTGTCGCGCTGGAGCTGGGCGGTCTCGTCGATGACCTGGCTGAACCGCCTCAGCGACCCGCCCAAAGATTCGTTCATCCGCTCCACGAACCGGGCCAGCACCACGTCGATCAGCCGCGCCTGCTCCTTGCTGATGCCGTTGACGAAGCCGCGCAGGGTCTGGTGCATGGGCTCCATGTTCTTGGCGATGGTCTCGGACAGGGTCTCGGTGAACTTGCCGTTCAGGTCCTTGGCCATGGTCTTGATGAGCGCGGTCTGCTCCTGCTGGTAGATGGCGATCTGGGTCATGGGGTCCACGCTGAGCACGCCCGCGTGGCGGCTCATGGCGGCGTAGAACTGGGTCAGCGTGTGCTCCGTGGAGCCGTACACCGCCCGGGTGATCAATGTAAACAGCACCGAGCCCACCACGCCGAAGATGGAGGTCATGAAGGCGTAGCGCATGCCGGGGATCAGCGTGACGATGGACTCCTGCACGGCGGCGGAGTCGCTCATGCTGAACCCGGACAGGCCCTGGGCCAGGCCGATCAGCGTGCCCAGGAAGCCCAGCGAGGTCAGAAGCCCCGGCAGCGCCTCGGCGAAGGAGATGCGCCCCGGTCCATAGATGACGGTCTCCTCGTTGATGTAGTCCTCCACGTTCGAGGCGTTGTGGTAGCGCCCGTCGGCGAAGAACAGGTTGTTCAGGTAGTCGCTCCAGTGGGCGAACAGCGTGCCCTTGCCCAGGAACTCGTCCTCCTGCCAGGCGTATTTCTTGTCGCCGCCGTTGCGGATGGAGCGTATCGCCTTGCGGATGAGCCCCCGGTTGTGGATCACGGGAAAGACGCACCGTATCAGCCCCGAAATGAACAGCACCACGATGGCTGCGTAGACGATCACGCTGGACGCGCTGGTCATGGACCCGGCCAGCATCGCCTTGACGTATTCCAGATATTTCATATGCACCTCCGGGCGGGACCGCCGGACAGTCCTCACCCATATAGATATACACATACAGTATACCATCATTGAAGGGAAAAATGATGCAGATGATATGACTAAAAGGTGACATTTATCGTCCGAGCGTCCAAAAACCATAAAAAGGGCGCAAAAAGACCATCAAACGGTCAGCGCCCGGCAAAACGGCTTGTGAAAAATGTTCAAACCGGATTATGCAATTTCACATGAAACAGCTTGCAAATTTCACGTTTATTTGCTATATTGTAAAGCGTACCGCGGGGGCGCGATCCGCTGCGCCCCGTGGCTTATATCATGAGATAAGGAGGTGCGAACCGTGGCGAAGATGAAGCAGCAGATGTTCCTGCAGTTCAACGAACAGGAAGTCGAACTGAGCACCGTTGAGGCTAACGTGAAGAAGGACTGGAAGGAGGCCGGCAAAAAGCTGACCGAGATCGAGAGTCTGGACATCTATGTGAAGCCTCAGGAGGGCAAGGCCTACTACGTCGTCAACAAGGAAGTCGAGGGTAAGGTCGATCTGTTCTGATGATTTGTTGGAAGGGCTCATTGCTGAAGCAATGGGCTTTTTTGTTAGGCAGTAGGGAGTAGGGAGTAGGGAGTAGGGAGTAGGGAAAATGCGAAACTATATTTTAATGGGTGATTCCCATAACCCGTGGCACAATCTGGCGGTGGAGGCGCTGCTGTTCGAGCGCCTGGCGCCGGGCGAGGCGATCTTCTACCTGTGGCAGAACGCGGCGACGGTGGTGATCGGGCGCCACCAGAACGCCTGGCAGGAGTGCCGGGTTCAATTGCTGGAATCCGAGGGCGGCCGGCTGGCGCGGCGCTCCACCGGCGGCGGCGCGGTGTTCCACGACCTGGGCAACCTGAACTTCACCTTCGTGGTGCCCCGGGCGGACTACGACGTGCGGCGGCAGCTCGGGGTCATCCGCCGGGCGGTGGGGGAGTTCGGCGTCGAGGCCGAGTTCACCGGCCGCAACGACCTGGTGGCCGAGGGCGCGAAGTTCTCCGGCAACGCCTTCAAGTTCTCCGACGCGGTGGGCCTGCGTCACGGCACCGTGCTGGTGGACGTGGACATGGAAAAGCTGGGCCGCTACCTGGTGCCCAGCAAGGACAAGCTGAAGGCCAAGGGCATCGAGAGCGTGCGCTCCCGGGTGTGCAACCTGTCGGACCTGAGCCCGTCCATCACCATCCCCGACCTGACCGGGGCGCTCAAGCGGGCGTTCGCCGCGGAGTACGGCTCGGCCGACGATATGACCGTCGCCGACCTGGACGCGGCGCGGCTTCGCGAATTGGAGGAGCAGTATTCCTCCTGGGACTTCCGGCTGGGCAAGGCGCTGCCCTTCGACGCGCGGCTGTCCCATCGGTTCGAGTGGGGCGGCGTCAGCCTGGAGCTGAGCCTGAAGCAGGGGCGCGTCGTTTCGGCCAGGACCTGGTCCGACGCCATGGACGAGGCCATGATCGACCGCGTCGCGCCCGCGCTCGAGGGCGCGCGGTATGAGAGCGCCGCCCTCGCCGAAGCCCTGCGCGGCGTCGGCCACCCCCAGATCGACGACATGGCCGGGTGGCTGGAAGGGGAAGAATTGGGCTAAGGACCTCATCCGTCACGGCTTCGCCGTGCCACCTTCCCCAAAGGGGAAGGCGATCCCTCAAGGTTAGTGATGACAAGCCCCGGCATACCGTGCTATAATGCCCGCATACCCTGTAAAGATTTGGAAGGGGATGGGCATATGGAGCGGGACCGGGCGATCGTGCGGACCAGCGCGCTGGGCATCGCGGCAAACCTGGCGCTGGCGGGGTTCAAGGCGGCGGTGGGCCTGGTATCGGGGTCCATCGCCATCGTGCTGGACGCGGTGAACAATTTGAGCGACGCGCTGTCCTCGGTGGTCACCATCTTCGGCGCGAAGCTGGCGGGCCGCGGCCCGGACCGAGGCCATCCCTTCGGCCACGGGCGCTACGAGTATCTGAGCGCCATCATCATCGCGGTGATCGTGCTGTACGCGGGCGTGACCTCGCTGGTGGAGTCGGTGAAGAAGATCATTTCGCCGACCACGCCGGAATACGCCGCGCCGGGGCTGGTCATCATCGCGGTGGCGGTGCTGGTGAAGCTGTTCATGGGGCGCTACGTCAAGGCCGTGGGCGACCGGGTGGATTCCAGCGCGCTCAGGGATTCCGGCCGGGACGCGCTGCTGGACGCGGTCATCTCCGCCTCCACGCTGGTGGCCGCGGGCATCTTCCTGGCCACGGGGTTCAGCGTCGAGGCGTGGCTGGCGGCGGTGATCTCGCTGGTCATCATCCGCTCGGGCATCGGCATGATCCAGGAGGCCATCTCCGTCATCCTCGGCGAGCGGGCCGACCCGGAGTTCACCCGCGCCATCAAGGAGACCGTGGCGTCGTTCCCTGGCGTGTACGGGGCCTACGACCTGGTGCTGCACAACTACGGCCCCAACACCATGATCGGGTCTGTGCACATCGAGGTGGACGACACCATGACCGCCGAACAGCTCGACGTGCTGGAGCGGGACATCAGCCACGCCGTCATCGCCAAGCACCACGTCATACTGGCGGGCATCGGCGTCTATTCCCGGAACACCCGGGACGACCGCGCCGCCCAGATGCGCGCCGACGTGCGCCGCGCCGCCACCTCCCACGACTACGTGCTCCAGCTCCACGGCTTCCACGCCGACGAGGTCGAGAAGGTCATCCGCTTCGACATCATCGTCGACTTCGCCGCCCCCGACGCCGAGGGCATACGTGAGGCGATAAAAGAAGAAGTCCAGCGCCTCTACCCCGAGTATTCGGTGGAGATCACGCTGGACATGGATATATCAGACTAAACAGCCCTTTAGATATTCTATGAACTCCTCCGTCAGGCCCAGGTCCCAGATGACCGAGCAGGAGAGGTATTTGTCGCGGATGTCGCGGGAGCCGATGTAGGCGTCGATGACATCCTTGTCGGGCACGCCGATGTCGGCGGGGCCCATGGGCATGCCGGTGGCGGCCATGGCGTCGCAGAGCTGGTTCGCGTCCGGCAATTCCTCCTTAACTATTTGTTTGATCTCGTCCCAGTGTTCGATGATCCTGTCCAGCCGCTGCGCGTGCCGGGCGGGATCGTTTTTATGCACCTTGTCCTCGATGGCGATGATCTGATCGGCGGTGTGGCCGAACA
>JAFUWR010000280.1 GCA_017471125.1 Clostridia bacterium
CCGGGTGCCCGTCGGCCGCGTCCCCGCGGGGCGCGCGGTCTTGCCTGAAGTCGCGCCTCGGCGCGGATAGGGTGGTTGCTGCATGTTCTTCCTCCACTGTAAAAAAATGGGAAATGGGGAATGGGGAATGGGAAATACCCAGTCAAAGTCTGCGTGGTACGCAGGACCTATCGCCGTTCCTCTACTCCCTACTCCCTACTGCCTACTCCCTATCGGTATCCTCGTCGATATGAGGTTCCTCCGTATCAACGACCGCGGGCTCAACGTCCTCCGCGGGGGCGGCAGGCGGTTCGGCCTCGGCGGGCGCGGCCTCGAAGGGCCGTCCGCAGACGGGGCAGAAGCGGTCGTTCTCGCCGCGCTGGGCGCCGCAGTCCGGGCAATACTCGGCCTCGGCGGGCACTTCCTCCGCCTGGGGCGCGTCCTCGGGCATGCGCTTGCCGCAGCTCGAGCAGAAGCGGGCCTCCCGGGCCATCACCGCGCCGCAGGACGGGCAGCGACGCACGTCGCGAATGGCGTCACGCTGGGCCTCCAGCTCCTCGATGCGGGCCAGCGTCCGCTGCACGCGCCCGGCCAGCTGCTCGGCCTGCTCGGCGTCGCCGTCGCCCATGCGGATGGCGTAGCACACCTTGCCCAGCTCTGCGTAGAGCTGCTCCAGGGCGTTGCGCTGGATGCGCAGGTCGCTGGCGATGCGGGTGACCTCCACGCTGTCCTTGGTCTTTTCGGTGACGGACTTGGCCACGTTGGAGAATTTCTTGCCGATCACATTGAAGTATTCCATACCCGAACCTCCCTCTGTCGCAGGGGTACACGTATAAAATTCCTATATAACATGATACTCCCCTTCGACGGATAAATCAAGTGAAAAATTGCGGAAAATGGGGGGCGGCGTATGTTTTTGGCCCAAACGGACACGCTGATGGGTGAGGTGAGATGGGATGTTCACGCTGTTCATCCGCGGCGCGGTGCTCTACGCCGCCATGATCCTGGTCATGCGGGGGCTGGGCAAGCGGCAGCTGGGCGAGTTCCAGCCCTTCGAGCTGGCGATGACGATCCTCTTAGCGGACGTGATCTCCGCGCCGATGGAGAGCGTGTCGGTGCCGCTGTTGAACGGGCTTCTGCCGGTGGCGGCGATGTTCGTGGTCCACTCGGCCATATCGCTCCTGTCCGCGCGGTTCGACGGCGTGCGGGCGGTGGTGTCCGGCAAGCCCACGGTGGTCATCGAGCGGGGCGTGGTGGACCGGGACGCGCTGGACAGGCTGTGCCTGAGCCTGTCCGACCTGCTGGAGGGGCTGCGCAACGCGGGTTACATCGACCCGTCCAAGGTGGGCACCGCCATCGTGGAGGCCAACGGGACCATCTCCGCGTTCCCGGACGCCGCCCACCGCAGCCCGTCCACCGCGGAGCTGGGCGTGGCCACCGGCTACGAGGGCCTGCCGCTGATGCTGATATTGGACGGCCGGGTGCAGGCCGGGAACCTTGAACGCTCCGGGCGGGATGCGGCGTGGCTCCAGGCGCTGCTGTCGGACCGGGGGCTTCGGCCGGAGCAGGTCTACCTCGCCGCGCTGGACACCGCGGGGCTTTTGACGCTCCAGCTCAAGCGCGGGAACGTGTTGAAGATACAGGCCATGGAGCCGGGAAGGGTGGGATGGTGATGCGCCGCACGCTGATCGCCGCCGTCGCGGTGCTGGCGACGTCGCTCATGCTCTGCGCGGCCTCGGCCATGCTGGTGGAAAGGTCGGTGGACAACGCCGTCCAATACCTCGTCTTGGCGCAGAAGGCCGCCCGGACGGGCGACACCGCCCAGGCCCGCACCCACATGCGCCGCCTCTCCGACCAGTGGGAGGCCGACGGCAGATGGCTCGAGCTGCTGACCGCCCACGACGCCCTCGCCGATGTCCGGGGCGACATCGCGGACGCCCTGCTCTGCCTCGACAGCGGGGACCGGCAGGAGTTCCTCCGCGCCTGCGCCGGGGTCTCCGCCGACCTCGAACGGCTCAAGATGACCGAGGCGGTCAGGGTCATGAACCTGTTTTAATCCAGCCTGATCTTTTCGATCTCTCTGCGCAGATCGTTCCTGCGCTCATGGAACATCAGGTCTGTGCTGTGGCGGAAGTAGGCGTCGCAGCCGTACCGGGCGATGAACCGCGCCGCGGCGGGGCTGGCGGTCAGCTCGGTGACGAGGATCAGCAGCTCCTGCCCCTCGGGGAAGGCTTGCTCGCAGAAGGCGAACATGTTGTTCAGCTTCGCCCGCGCCTCCGCGGCCTCGGCGTTCAGCGCCGCGCCGTCGGCGGCGAAGAGTTCCTTCAACTTCTCAAACGGCGGCATATCGCCGGTCAGCTTCGCGGCCATGTCGTTGAGGCGCCGGGCCGTGCCCCGGGCGACCCGGGCCTGCTCGGCGTTCAGCGCGTTGGCCCGCTTCATGATGCCTTCGCAGATGCCGGCGTAGTATTCGTCCAGTATGGTCGCCTGGCGCTTGCAGATCAGATAGGCGATGCGATTGGTGCGCTGCA
>JAFUWR010000281.1 GCA_017471125.1 Clostridia bacterium
ATGGCGCTGTGGGACGCGGGTGAGTATTCGGCGGCGGTCGCGGCCTTCGACAGCCTGGGCGACTACCGGGACAGCGCCGAGTGGCGGGGCAAGTACCAGGGCATGCTGTACGAGCAGGCCGAGGCGCTGCTGGCCGATGGGGATTACGAGGGGGCGAGCCGCGCCTTCGCGTCCATTGGCAATTACAAGGACGCCGCGCAGCGCGTCAAGGAGCCCTACTATGTGCAGGCCGAGGCGCTGATGGCCGCGGGGGACTACGACGGGGCCAGCGCGGCCTTTGAGAAGGCCGGGGACTACAAGGACGCCGCGCAGCGCGTCAAGGAGCCGTATTACGTGCAGGCCGAGGCGCTGATGGTCGCGGGGGACTACGACGGGGCCAACGCGGCGTTCAAGGCCGCCGGGGATTACCTGGACGCCGCCGACCGCGTGGGCGAGCCGTATTACGTCCAGGCCGAAGTGCTGCTGGACGCCGGGGATGTGGTCGGAGCCATTGGAGCCTTCGATAAGGCGGGGGACTACTTCGACGCTCGGGAGCGCATCCAGGTCCTGGGCCGCGACCTGGCTGCCGATTACCTGATCGCGCTGGGAATGCTGACCGAGGACGAGGCTGCCGACGACGCGCGGTTCAAGGACGCCGTCGCCGACTTCCAGCGCTGGATCAACGAGCGCCGGAACGAGACCGCTCTCGAGCCCACCGGCGAGCTGGACGACCTGACGCTGGCCTATCTGCGGTACTGCGTCGAGCATGGGATGGGGCCGACGGCCACGTCCGCGCCGCAGGCAAACAATATGGGCGCTGTGGAGGCGGGCGAGATCGCGGCCAGCGGCGCGTCCTTCGTGCTGGACGGCGTTCGATACTACGCCGATGCAGAGGTGACGTTCAGCTGGGGCGGCGCGTCCGGCGTGTCGGGCTATACCCTCTATGTGGAGAGCGAAGGGGGAACACGGCTGCCCGTGGGCGACACCACGGAAACGAGCCGCGTTGTCCCGCTCGGGTATCTGCCCGCGGGCGTCTATACCCTGTATGTGGGCGCGATCCCGGAGGGCGGCAGCGAGGCTGACGCCGCGTGGAGCCAGATGCGCTTCGGCGTGCCGAATGCGGACATCATCGAGCGCGCCGAGAGCGCCGGAATTGTTGTCGATTAGCATACAGATACCCGGATTGCCCCGCCGCGCTTTACACTTAACAATTATTTCGGTATAATAGGGACATACTCAATCTAAATGCCAAAGGGGAATCATCATGGCACACTATCTGATCAAGCAGTTGTACACCGAACCGCCCAAGGCCGACCTCGCGGACGTGAAGGTCAACGGCTGGGTGCGCACCAAGCGCGAGAGCAAGACCTTCGCCTTCGTGGTGTTGAACGACGGCACGTATTTCCAGAACCTCCAGATCGTGCTGGAGGCGGACAAGCTGCCCAACTACGCGGAGGTCGTGAAGGCCATCAGCGTGGGCGCGGCCATCGAGGCGGAGGGCACGCTGGTGCTGACGCCGGACAACCCGCAGCCCTTCGAGCTGAAGGCGGAGAAGGTGACGGTGGTGGGGGAGAGCCCGTCCGACTACCCCCTCCAGAAGAAGCGCCACACCCTCGAGTACCTGCGTACCATACAGCACCTGCGGCCCCGGGCGAACCTGTTCCAGTGCGCGTTCCGGGTGCGGAGCGTGGCGGCCCAGGCCATCCACCGCTTCTTCCACGACAAGGGCTACCTGTACGTGCACACCCCGCTGATCACCGGCTCCGACTGCGAGGGCGCGGGCGAGATGTTCCGCGTCTCCACGCTGGACCCCGACGCGCTGCCGCTGGACGAGCACGGCAAGACCGACTTCTCCAAGGACTTCTTCGGCAAGCCCGTGTCGCTGACGGTGTCCGGCCAGCTGAACGCCGAGATCTTCGCCATGGCGTTCAGGAACGTCTACACCTTCGGCCCCACCTTCCGCGCCGAGGCGTCCTACACCCCCCGCCACGCGGCGGAGTTCTGGATGATCGAGCCGGAGATCGCCTTCGCGGACCTGGCCATCGACATGGACCTGCAGGAGGAGATGGTCAAGTACATCATTTCCGCGACCCTCGAGGAGTGCCCGGAGGAGATGAAGTTCTTAAACCAGTTCGTGGACAAGGGCCTCATTGAGCGCCTCGAGTTCGTCCGCGACGCGGAGTTCGTGCGCTGCTCCTACACCGACGCCATCCAAATTTTGAAGGATTCCGGCGAGAAGTTCGAGTACCCCGTGGCCTGGGGCGAGGACCTGCAGACCGAGCACGAGCGCTACCTGACCGAGAAGCACTTCGGCAAGCCGGTGTTCGTCACCGACTGGCCCAAGGAGATCAAGGCGTTCTACATGCGCATGAACGAGGACGGCAAGACCGTGGCCGCCGCCGACCTGCTGGTGCCCGCGGTGGGCGAGCTGTGCGGCGGGAGCCAGCGCGAGGAGCGCTACGACGTGCTCAAGGCCCGCATCGAGGAGCTGGGCATGAACCCCGACGACTATTGGTGGTACCTGGAGCTTCGGAAGTACGGCACCGCCGAGCACGCCGGCTTCGGCATGGGCTTCGAGCGCATGATCATGTACCTCACCGGCATCGCCAACATCCGCGACGTGCTGCCCTTCCCGCGCACCACCGGCAACGCGGACTTCTAAAACGCAGGGCGTTTTCTTACGCGCCCGCTCCGTTGCGACGGAGCGGGCGTCGATTTATGTTCATTCCCATAAAATATTCTCCCGCCTCCCCAAAAAATTTACCCTTGACGTATCCCGTTTTTCCTGATACTATATATATTGTAAAGTTATGCGCCTGTAAATAGGGGGCGCGTACACATCAAAGGAGGAGATTCCTATGAACAACATCCCGCAGGTCAAAATGGGCATCGTCGCCGTCAGCCGCGACTGTTTCCCGATCACCCTGTCCGAGAAGCGCCGCAAGGCCATCGTTGCGAAGCTGAAGGAAAAGAACTTCGACATCTACGAGTGTCAGACCATCATCGAGGGCGGCATCGACGCCAACGTGAACGAGGCCTATGACGAGATCGTCAAGTCCGGCATCAACGCGCTGGTGGTGTTCCTGGGCAACTTCGGCCCCGAGGGCCCGGAGACCCTGATCGCCAAGAAGTTCGGCGGCCCCGTCATGTACATCGCGGCGGCCGAGGAGAACATCGGCGTGCTGTCCTCCGATCGCGGCGACGCCTATTGCGGCATGCTGAACGCTTCCTATAACCTGAAGCTGTCCGGCATCAAGGCTTACATCCCCGAGTATCCCGTGGGCGACGCCGAGTACTGCGCCAACGAGATCATCGACTTCGAGCCCATCGCCCGCGCCATCCTGGGCCTGCAGGACCTGAAGATCATCACCTTCGGCCCCCGTCCCTTCGACTTCCTGGCCTGCAACGCGCCCATCGCGCCCATCTTCAAGCTGGGCGTCAACGTGCAGGAGAACTCCGAGCTGGACCTCTTGAAGGCCTATCGCGAGCACGACAACGACCCCCGCATCCCCGCCAAGATCAAGGAGATGGAGGAGGAGCTGGGCGAGGGCAACAAGATGCCCGGCATCCTGCCGAGGCTCGCGCAGTATGAGCTGACCCTGCTCGACTGGATCGAGGCCAACAAGGGCACCGCCAAGTACGTGGCGATGGCCAACAAGTGCTGGCCGGCCTTCCAGACCGAGTTCGGCTTCGTGCCCTGCTACGTCAACTCCCGCCTCACCGGCATGGGCATCCCCGTGGCCTGCGAGGTGGACATCTACGGCGCGCTGTCCGAGTACATCGGCACCTGCGTCACCGGCGCGCCCGTGACCCTGCTCGACATCAACAACTCCGTGCCCTCTGACATGTACAACAACAGCATCAAGGGCTGCTACGACTACGGCTTCACCGAGACCTTCATGGGCTTCCACTGCGGCAACACCCCGATGTGCCGCCTGTCCAAGGGCACCATGAAGTACCAGCTCATCATGAAGCGCTCCCTCGAGCCCGACAAGGAGCCCGACATCACCCGCGGCACCCTCGAGGGCGACATCGCCCCCGGCGAGATCACCTTCTATCGCCTCCAGGGCAACAAGGACAGCGTGCTGCAGTCCTACATCGCCCAGGGCGAGATCCTGCCCGTGGCCACCCAGTCCTTCGGCGGCATCGGCGTGTTCGCCATCCCCGAGATGAACCGCTTCTATCGCCATGTCCTCATCGAGGACGGCTATCCGCACCACGGCGCGGTGGCCTTCGGCCATGCCGGCAAGGCGCTCTATGAGGTGTTCAAGTACCTGGGCGTGGAGAAGATCTCCTTCAACCAGCCCAAGGGCGTGTACTACAAGAGCGAGAACCCCTTCGCGTAAGACCAAAATGCAGTTCGGAGGCTGTCCCACTGGGACAGCCTCCGTTTTTTGCATAAAAAAAAGCCTGCGAACTCAGACCAGGCAGCTCCCGCGGCGCTCGTCAACTTCCGCTTATTGCTGCTGCCTTCCGACCCTGACAAGATTCACGGCATGACGCCGCACGGGACCCAGTCTTCATCACTCGCAGACTTTATAAGTATAGCACGGCGCGGGGGAAAATGCAATATCATTTTGAAAGAAATAACCTGAGGGGGGTCAGGGAGTAGGGGGACGGAGGCACCAGGCATCAGGCACCAGGCACCAGTGCAATAGCCGCTGCTTCGTAGGGGCGCTGCCCCCAGCGCCCGCCCATGCCTTCCCCTCTGGGGGTTCGAGCGCCCGGAAAACAGTCCAGTGGACTGTTTTCAGCGAGAACGGGCCGGCAGGCCCAGGGAATGGTGGATCGGCCGAAGGCCGAGACGGATGAGGTCCCCGGGTGTCCCTCATGTCATCTTCCGCAAAAAATACAATATCCAGCTGCACGTCTCCCGGAGGCGGCCCCGGGCGAAGCTGACGGGGTCCCGGGTGGACGGCGCGGCGATGCCGGTGGCGTCGAGGCCCACGTCCCGCGCCAGCCACAGGGCGCGGCGCAGGTGGTAGTTGCTGGTGCAGACGGCGGCCTTTTTCCAGCCGCGCGCCTCCATGATCGCCCGGGCGTTTTCGAGGTTTTGCAGGGTGTTGACGGACCTGTCCTCGGCGACGACGGCGTCCTCGGGCACGCCGTGGCCGATCATCCACGCGCGCATGGCGGCGGCCTCGGTGGTGGGCTCGCCGCTGCCCTGTGCCCCGCAGACGATGATGGCCGGGGCGACGCCGTTTCGCCAGGCGTCCAGCGCGGCCTCGCAGCGGTAGGTGAGCACGTTGCTCAGCCGCCCGTCCATCCAGACGTGCGCCCCGAGCACGACGATGCAGTCGGACTTCTCGGGCACCCAGGTCCGGCCCGCGCTCAGGCACACGGCGGTCAGCACGGTCAGCCCGACCGCCGCGCCCACGGCGATGCAGACAAGCAGTATCCTCACGATCGCGCGCCTCGCCGTCATGCGGCCATGATCTCGAAGCGCACCTCGGGCAGGCGCAGCTTCAGCTCGTCCAGCAGGTCCCAGCCCTGGTAGCTGGCGGCGCGGCCCGCCACGATCACCTTCGCGCCCTCGTTCTTCGCCGCGTACTCGATGGAGCTGACCACGTCGTCGGACCGGCGCACGTACATGGACGCCCCGTTCTCCACCGACACGTTCAGCAGGTATTCCAGCGCCTGGGGCTCGTTCACGAAGCCCAGCACGCTGCCGCCGGTGCGCACCACATGCAGCACGTTCAGCGGCAGGCCCTCCTCACGGGCGATCCGCGCTCCGGCGACGATCAGCCGCTCGCAGCTCTTCTGGCCCGTCACGCATACCAATACGCTCATGTTGTTATCCTTTCCGACGGAGGTCACAGCGCCTCCGCGTCCCGTATGTGTCTGCCGCACAGCTTGAGTTTCACGCGCTCGCCGACGGAGGGGAACCCCTCGCGCTTGGAGGCGTTCAGGTAGACGATGCGCTCGTCGTCCTGGTCGGCCAGCCGCAGGTGCACGTGCAGCACCCGCGCCCCGTCCTGGAGCTCGGGCGCGTCGGCCACGGACAGCAGCGTGCCGGTCATCTCCCGGGTGAGCCCGTCCCGCAAGCCCTGCAGGAACTTCCGATACCGCAGGCAGGGGAGCTGGAAGTAGGCGAAGCCGAAGCACACCGCGCCCGCGAGCAGCGTCCCGGCGGCGATGGCCAGCCCCTTCACCCGCAGCACAAGCCCGACGACGCACAGCGCCGCCAGCGCGAGGGTCACCGGCCCCCACACCAGCCGGTTGCGGCGGATGCGCCGCCCGATGTCGATAAAGTCCTGTTCGGAGTACATTCAGTGTCCCTCTTTGGCCAGCTCCAGCACGTCCCAGATGCGCTGGAGGTCGTCGCCGTTGTAGTAGTAGAGCGTGATGCGCCCGCTGTTGGTGTCGCCGTCCAGCTTGACCCGCGTACCGAACAGCTCCCGCGCCATGCCCTCCAGCTCGCCGATCTGGGCGTCCCGGGGCTTGCGGGGCTTCTGGGTCTCCTCCTTGACGGGCTGGGCGCAGATGCGCTCCAACTGCCGAACGGACCAGCCCTGCTGCACGGTCAGGTTCGCGAGCTGTATCTGCCGCCGCCGGTCCACGGTCACCAGCGCCCGGGCGTGGCCCGCGGAGAGCTTGCCTTCCTTCAAAAGCGCCAGCACGCTGTCCGGCAGGGTCAATAGCCTCAGCAGATTCGCGATGGCGGGGCGGCTCTTGCCCAGCCGCTTGGCGGCCAGCTCCTGGGTCAGCCCGGCCTCGTCCATCAGCCGGCGCACGCCCATGGCCTCCTCCACCGGGTTCAGGTCGTCGCGCTGCAAATTCTCGATCAGCGCGGCCTCGAGCCGCTTCTGGGCGTCCCAATCCCGGATGATGGCGGGGATCTCATCCAGCTCGGCCATGCGCGTGGCGCGATAGCGGCGCTCGCCCGCGATGATGGTGTAGCGCTCGCCCTCGGGCTTGACGATGATGGGCTGGATCACGCCCACCTCCCGGATGGAATCGGACAATTCCCGGAGCGCGTCCTCGTCGAAGGTCCTGCGGGGCTGGTCGCGATTGGGGTCGATCAGCCGTATGGGCAGCATCCGCACCTCGTCCACGGGCTCCGCCTGCGCCGTCTGCTCCTCCGCGGCCTGGGCCGCGGCCTCCTCCACCACGTCGCCCAGCAGGGCGCCCAGGCCCCGGCCCAGGCCGCGCTGTACTCTCTTCGCCATCCGTCACACCTCGTTTCTCTCGATCAGCTCCGCGGCCAGCTCCCGGTACGCCTGCGCGCCGGTGCACCTGGCGTCGTACAGGTGGATGGGCAGGCCGTAGCTGGGGGCCTCGCTCAGCCGCACGTTGCGGGGGATCATCGTGTCAAAGGCCTCCTCCCGGAAGTGGTTGCGCACCTCCTGGGCCACCTGCGCGCACAGGTTCGTCCGCGCGTCGTACATGGTCAGCAGTATGCCCTCGACCTTCAATTCCGGGTTCAGCTTCATGCGCAAAAGCTTTATCGTGTTCACCAATTGGCCCACGCCCTCCAGCGCGTAGTATTCGCACTGTATGGGGATGAGCACGCTGTCCGCCGCCGTCAGGGCGTTGAGCGTCAGGAGGCTCAGGGACGGCGGGCAGTCGATGAATATGTAGTCGTACTCGGGCTTCAGCGGCTCCAGCGCCCGCTTCAACAGCGTCTCCCGGCTCTCCACCGCCACCAGCTCGATCTCCGCGCCCGCCAGCTCGATGGCCGTCGGCATCAGGTCGAGGCTCCCGAAGCCCGTGGGCACCAGCGCGTCCTTCGCCTGCGCCTCGCCCAGCAGCACCTCGTACACCGTGTTCGAGTCCGTGTCCGCCTTGCCCAGCCCGCTGGTGGCGTTGCCCTGGGGGTCGATGTCCACCAGCAGCACCTTCTTGCCCGCCTCCGCCACCAGGGCGCTCAGGTTCACCGCGGTCGTGGTCTTGCCCACGCCGCCCTTCTGGTTCGTCACAGCTATTATCTTCGCCAATACTCTGTCACCCGTTCCATTATCTTTATTCCATTATACGTCTTTTTATGTCATTCGACAAGGGGGATTTTAGGCAGTAGGCAGTAGGCAATAGGCAGTAGGGGCTGCCCCCTCTCAGGCGCTTCGCGCCAGCTCTCCCCCTCA
>JAFUWR010000282.1 GCA_017471125.1 Clostridia bacterium
AAGCCCAGCTCCTGGGCGATGCGCTCCACGGGCCAGCCGGTGGTCTCGAGGAGGTAGCAGGCGTGGCTGATCTTGCGGTTCATGACGTACTTGGAGAACGTGGTGCCCATCATTTTCGAGAAGAGGATGAGAAGTAGGCGGGGTGATAGCCGAAGGCCTGCGATATTTCAGTGAGGCTCAGGCGGTGGTCGATGTTCTCGTCGATGTACTTCAGGATGTCGTGGTTCACCGCGCGGCCGCTGGACTCGATCTCCACCCGCTTGTAGATGCACATCAGTATCTCGTAGAGCTTTAAGCTGATGCCCGGCCCCTCGTGGATGGGCTGGTAGAGTATGGACGTGCACAGGTTCATCACGTCCACGAAGGTGCCGCCCTCGTAGATGGGCCCGCCCACGTCGAGTATGTTCGTGGTGAGCTGCGCCGAGTTGCCGCCGCCGTACTCCACCCACACCAGGCCCAGCGGGTCCTTGGGGTCGGAGGAGTACAGGTGGCCCTCGTTGGGCGCGAGCACGAAGGCCTGCCCCGCGTGGACCGAGTACATGTGGCCCCGGCAGGACACGCTGCCCTTGCCGTGGATGACGCAGTGGATGAGGCTGTAACGGTAGGCGTCGTCGCGGGTGATGACGAAGTCCTCCGGCGTCCGAAGCACGATGCCCGCCCGGTTCACCTGCATGTAGAGCGCGTTCAGGTCCACCGCCTTGGGGGCGATGTAGTACTCGTCGTGGGGACAGGTGCCGACGATGTCGTGCTCCAGATCGTCCCAGTAATAGTTGTGTATCATGCCGCTGCCTCGCCGGTCGAAGGGGGAAAGGAGTGTCTATATCAAAATTATACAGCATATGATATTTTTTGTCTACCACCCTGGGATGGGGAAATCTGACAAAGTTCCAATTCATAGAAATAATATCCAAAGAATATCCTTTGATTTTGACCTGATTGCCAGTTGTTTTGGATGGAGTAAGGCCCGCCTGACAGCCGTGTTAAGGCATGTGGAACTATTGATTTCATACAATATCTTAAAATCATACAGTTTTATCTTTGAATCATATATGGTAATCCCGACGGCCATTTGATATTATATTGTTAAGAATTTGATTTGCAGTTTGCTTTCATATTAAAGGGATGATTTCCGCCCAGAGCGGAGGTTATAGAATTTATCAGGAGGAAACAACCATGAAGAAAATCGTCGCAGCAATCCTGGCCGTCATGATGGTCATGTCCCTGGCCGCGCTGGCCGAGGGCACTCCCACGATCGCCTACGTGCCGAAGGTCATCGGCCAGCCCTGGTGGGATCACGTGCAGCAGGGCGTTGAAGCCTGGGCCGCCGAAAACGGCATCGACGTCATCTACAAGGGCGGCACCACCACCGACGCGGCCGAGCAGGTGCAGATCATGACCGACCTGGTCAACCAGGGCATCGACATCCTGTGCTTCTCCCCCAACGATCCCGACGCCACCGAGGAGATCTGCAAGCAGGCCCGCGACAAGGGCATCATCGTCATCGCCACCGAAGCCTCCGGCATGGAGAACGTCGACTATGACATCGAGGCCTTCGACGAGGCCGGCCTGGGCGCGTTCCTGATGGATCAGCTGGCCGAGCAGATGGGCGAAGAGGGCGAGTACATCACCATGGTCGGCTCCATGACCATGGAGTCCCAGAACAACTGGGCCGACGCCGCCGTGGCGCGTCAGGAAGCCGCCTATCCGAACCTGGTGCTGGTCGATGACAAGCGCGTCGAGGACAACTCCGACGCTCAGGAAGCCTACAACCTGACCATGCAGCTCAAGGAGAAGTATCCGGACCTCAAGGGCATCCTGGGCACCGGCTCCTTCGACGCTCCCGGCGCCGCCCGCGCCATCGAGGACATGGGCCTGACCGGCGAGATGTTCGCCATCTCCGTCGCCATGCCCGCTGAGGTCTCCGACTACCTCATCAACGGCACCCTGAAGTCCGTCGCGCTGTGGGACGCCTCCGTCACCGCTCGCGTGCAGCTCAACACCGCCATGAAGCTCTTCGCCGGCGAAGAAGTGGGCGAGGGCTCCGACCTGGGCGAGGAGGGCTACGCCTCCGTGCACGTGGCCGACAACGGCAAGGGCAAGGATTACATCTATGGCGACGGCTACCTGGCCGTGACCGTGGACAACTGGGAGTCCTTCGGCTTCTAATATACCCGAAGCCTCGGCTATCCGATCTACTGCGAGGCAGGGAAGTTTTCTTCCCTGCCTCGCGCGATATGTGTGCGCTCATGAGATCGGATCGAACGCTGATACGATGTCATGAGCGGAACACCGATAAAAAGGAGATAAAACGCTATGTCTGAATACCTGCTTCAAATGACCGGGATCGACAAGTCCTTCGGCGGCGTCCACGCCCTGGACCACGTCAACTTCGCGGTCAGGCCCGGCAAGGTGATGTGTCTGGCCGGCGAGAACGGCTGCGGCAAGTCCACGCTGGTGAAGATCATCTCCGGCGTGTACACCCGCGACTCCGGCGAGGTGACCTTCGAGGGCAAGCCCATCGAGCACATCACCCCCGCGGAGGCCACGCGGCTGGGCATACAGGTCATCTATCAGGACCTGTCCATCTTCCCGAACCTGACCGTCATGGAAAACCTGGCCATCAACTCGGAGATCACCGCCAACCGCAAGATCGTCAACCGCAAGCGCTGGGAGCAGACCGCCCGGGAGGCGCTGTCCAAGATCGGCTACGACATCGACCTGCACACCAAGATGGGCGACCTGTCCGTGGCGGACAAGCAGTTGGTCGCCATCTGCCGCGCCCTGCTGTTCAACGCCAAGCTCATCATCATGGACGAACCCACGACCGCGCTGACCAAGAAGGAGGTCGACGCGCTGTTCACCACCGTGCGGCAGCTTCGGGATTCCGGCATCGCCATCATGTTCATCAGCCACAAGACCGAGGAGATATTCGAGATCTCCGACGACGTCTGCATCATGCGCAACGGCAAGAACGTCTACTCCGGCGAGACGAAGAACCTGACCAAGAAGGACTTCACCTACTACATGACCGGCCGCGAGCTGGAGGACGACTATTTCGTGCCGACCAACATCTCAAAGGACCCGGTGCTGAAGGTCGATCACCTGACCTGGAAGGACAAGTTCCACGACGTGTCCTTCGAGCTTCGCAAGGGCGAGATCCTGGGCATCACGGGCCTGCTGGGTTCCGGGCGCACGGAGCTGGCGCTCTCGCTGTTCGGGCTGGGCAAGGTCAACGCCGGCACCATCACCCTGAATGGCAAGCAGGTGAAGATCACGTCGCCTATCGCGGCGCAGAAGCTGCGCATCGGCTACGTGCCCGAGGACCGGCTGACCGAGGGCTTGTGCCTCCGGCAGCCCATCGCGGACAACATCATGCTGTCGTCCTTGAAGCAATTGACCCGCGTCCTCGGCACCATCAGCCACAAGGAGGTCTTTGACAAGTCCAACGAGTGGGTCAAGACCTTCTCCATCGCCACCGACGACGCCCACAAGTTTGCCAGCACCCTGTCCGGCGGCAACCAGCAGAAGATCGTGCTGGCCAAGTGGCTGAACAACGACCTGGATGTGCTGATCCTCAACGGCCCCACCGTGGGCGTGGACATCGGCGCGAAGCAGGATATTCACGCCCTGGTGCACGAGCTGGCGAACCAGGGCCTGGCGGTCATCATCATCTCCGACGACCTGGCCGAGGTGGTGGTCAACTGCAACC
>JAFUWR010000283.1 GCA_017471125.1 Clostridia bacterium
AGCTCAAGCCCGGCTGCGAGGAGGAGTACAAGCGCCGCCACGACGCTCTGGTCGAGGCCCGTGGCGGCAGGGTCTCCGAGGGGCCGGACAGCAACTTCACCATCTGGTACGGCGCGGGCTACATCTTCGGCTACGACGAGAAGGTCAGGTCCTTCGACCACGAGCCCACCGAGGAAGAGAAGGCCGCGGACATCGCCTGGGAGACGCGGCAGATGGAGATCATGGACTGGCTCACCGACGACGTGGACTGGATCACCGGGCAGAAACACGAGCACATACGGCGCGTCATATGACGAAAGCGGAGATCGCACGATCTCCGCTTTCATCGTTTACTTTTCTATGGTGTCAATGTCCCCGTATTCCCGCAGGCACTTCAACACCTTCCGCGTGATGACGTTGCGCACCACGGCCTGCTGGGCGGCGTCGTCCATGTGGGCGGCGAGCTGTTCGAGAGTGACGCCGTTCTCCCGGCAGATGTCCCGCAGGACCTCGGCGACGGCGTCCTCGTCGGCCTCGATGCGCTCCTCCCGGGCGATGGCGTCGATGGCCCGCTCCCGCAGCACGCCGCGCCGGGCGTCGGGGGCGTGCTCCTGCCGAAGCTGTGCCCGGGTCTTGCCGGTGAACTGGCAGTAGGCGTCCAGGGTCAGGCCCTGCCGCTGGAGCTGGGCCTCCAGGGATTGGAGCTGGCGGTCGATGGACCGGTCGAGCTCCGCGTCGGCGATGTCGCCGCCCATGCTGTCGGCCACCTGATCCAATAGCCGTATGCTCAGGTCCTCCTCGGCCTGTTTGTCGGCATACGCCTGCAGGCCCTCGCGCATGCGCTGCTTGAGCGCGTCTAAGCTCTCCAGGCCGCAAACCTCCCGGGCGAAGGTGTCGTCGGGGTCGTAGGCGCGGCGCAGGCGGATCTCGTGGATCACGCACTTGAACACGGCCTCCTTCCCGGCCAAAGCGGGCGCGTGGTACTGGGCGGGGAAGGTGACATGCACGTCCACCGCGTCGCCGACGTTTTTCCCGACCAGATGCTCCTCGAAGCCGGGGATGAACATGCCGCTGCCGAGGGTCAGCGTCTGCTTTTCGGCGGTACCGCCCTCGAACTGCTCGCCGTCGCAGAAGCCCGCGTAGTCCAGCACCACCTCGTCGTCCAACTGGCTGGGCCGGTCGGCCACCGGGATGTAGCGGGGGTTTTGTTCGATGAGCTGCTCGATCTGCTTGTCCACCTGTTCGTCGGTGACGATCATGCGCTCCAGCGTGCCGCGAAGGCCCTTGTATCCGATCATATGACGCTCACTCCAAATCGCAGTATGTGATAGGTACAATCTACCACAAAACCCCGCCGGCGTCAACGTTAATTCTCATTAAATGTGTCATAATTTATAGTACATTTATTGACAAAGTTGATTAATGGTGCTATACTGTTTTCTGGTTGATAAAGCTGCGCGCGACGGGGAGGAAACCGGGCGACGGCGAAGATTTGAAGGAGGAAAACTGACATGCTGGATCCGACCATCTACAAGGATTGGCAAATCGCGGAGGAAGCCGAAAAGACGCTGCCTTCCGTGGACTATTTCCGTGAGAAGCTGGGCCTGCTGCCCGAGGAGATCATCCCCTACGGCAAGACCCCGAAGCTGGACTTCATCAAGATCATGAACCGCCTGAAGGACAAGCCCGACGGCAAGTTCATCGAGGTCACCGCCATCACCCCCACCCCCCTGGGCGAGGGCAAATCCACCGTCTCTCTGGGCCTGATCGAGGGCCTGGCGAAGATCGGCAAGAACGTCGGCGGCGCGCTGCGCCAGCCCTCCGGCGGCCCGACCATGAACGTCAAGGGCACCGCGGCCGGCGGCGGCAACGCCCTGCTGATGCCCATGACCGAGTTCTCCCTCGGCCTGACCGGCGACATCAACGACATCATGAACGCCCACAACCTGGCCATGGTGGCGCTGAACGCCCGCATGCAGCACGAGCGCAACTACACCGACGAGGAGATGGCCAAGCACAACATGGGCCGTCGCCTGGACATCGACCCCAAGCGCATCGAGATGGGCTGGGTGCTGGACTTCTGCGCCCAGGGCCTCAGGAACATCATCATGGGCGTCGGCGGCCCCAAGGACGGCTACCTGATGGAGTCCAAGTTCGGCATCGCCGTGGGCTCCGAGCTGATGGCGATCCTGGCCGTGGCCCGCGATCTGAAGGACCTGCGCGAGCGCATCGGCAAGATCGTCGTGGCCTACAGCCGCAGCGGCGAGCCCGTGACCTGCGAGGACCTGGAGGTTGCCGGCGCCATGACCGCCTGGATGCGCAACACCATCAACCCCACCATGTGCTACACCGTGGAGCATCAGCCCGTGCTGATCCACGCCGGCCCCTTCGCGAACATCGCCATCGGCCAGTCCTCCGTCATCGCCGACCGGCTCGCCCTCAAGCTGTTCGACTACCACGTCACCGAGTCCGGCTTCGCCGCGGACATCGGCTTTGAAAAGTTCTGGAACGTCAAGACCCGCCTGTCCGGCCTGACCCCGAACGTCTCCGTCATCGTGGCCACCATCCGCGCCCTCAAGATGCACGGCGGCGGACCCAAGGTCGCGCCCGGCCGTCCCCTGCCCGTGGAGTACACCCAGGAGAACCTGGAGCTGGTGGAGAAGGGCTGCGAGAACCTGTTCCATCACGTGAACACCGTGCTCAAGTCCGGCATCGTGCCCGTGGTGTGCATCAACCAGTTCTACACCGACACCGACAACGAGATCAACCTCATCAAGCGCCTGTGCGCCGAGCGCGGCGTGCGCTGCGCCCAGTCCAACCACTGGCGTCTGGGCGGCGAGGGCGCCAAGGAGCTGGCCCAGGTCGTCGTGGAGGCCTGCGAGGAGAAGCCCCAGATCAAGTTCCTGTACGACCTCGACATGCCCCTGCGCGAGCGCGTGGAGCGCATCGCCAAGGAGGTCTACGGCGCGGACGGCGTCGATTGGGCGCCCCTGGCCATCGAGAAGGCGAAGCGCTTCGAGAGCGATCCCAAGTACGCCGACTACTGCACCATGATGGTCAAGACCCACCTGTCCCTGTCCCACGACCCGACCCTCAAGGGCGTGCCGAAGGGCTGGCGTCTGCCCATCCGCGACATCCTGGAGTACGGCGGGGCCAAGTTCCTGTGCCCGATGGCCGGCACCATCTCCATGATGCCCGGCACCGCGTCCGACCCGGCCTATCGCCGCGTGGACGTGGACACCGAGACCGGCAAGGTCAGCGGACTGTTCTAATCGGCAAAAATGTGATATAATGTATGGGTGACAGCGATGTCACCCATATTTCAAGTGATGGAGGATATACACATGGCAGTTGATTTCACCCAAGATTCCTGCCGGGCGTTCGTGGAGGTGCTGGCCTCCAACGCTCCCGTCCCGGGCGGCGGCGGCGCGGCGGCGCTGGTGGGCGCCATCGGCACGGCGCTGGGCAACATGGTGGGCAGCCTGACCGTCGGCAAGAAGAAGTACGCCGACGTGGAGGCCGAGATCGTCGCCCTGAAGGCGAAGTGCGACGGCCTGCAGAAGGACCTGCTGGACCAGGTGCCCGCCGACGCGGAGGGCTTCGAGCCCCTGGCCAAGGCCTACGGCATCCCGAAGGACGACCCGAACCGCGACAAGGTGCTCGAGGAGGCCACCATCGTGGCGTGCAGGGTGCCCATGAAGATCATGGAGCTGTGCTGCGAGGCCATCGAGGCCATCGCCGTGTTCGCCGAGAAGGGCTCCCGCCTGGCCGTGTCCGACGCGGGCTGCGGCGCGGTGTGCTGCAAGGCGGCGCTCCAGGCAGCTTCCCTCAACGTGTTCATCAACACCAAGTCCCTCAAAAACCGCGAGGCGGCCGAGGACCTGAACGCCAGGGCCAACGGCATGCTCTCCAAATACTGCGCCATGGCGGACGACATCTTCGCCGCTGTGCGGGCCAATTTCAACTAAAAGGAGCATTTGACAAATGGCGAAGCTGTTATTAGGCAAGGAAGTCACCGCCGCGCTGAACGCGAAGCTCCAGGCGCGTGTGGAGGAATTGAAGGCCAAGGGCGTCACCCCGAAGCTGGGCATCGTGCGCTGCGGGGAGAACCCGTCCGACCTGAGCTACGAGCGGGGCGCGACCGCCCGGGCCGAGCTGATCGGCGTGGAGGTCCAGAAGTTCGTGCTGCCCGAGGACGTGACCAAGGAGGCGCTGATCGAGCAGATCAAGGCCATCAACGCAGACGACTCCATCCACGGCGTCTTGATGTTCCGCCCCCTGCCCAAGCACCTCAAGGCCGACCAGGACGAGATCTGCAACACCCTCGATTCCAAGAAGGACGTGGACTGCATGACCGACCTTTCAAACGCCGGCGTGTTCGAGGGCCGCAAGGACCTGGGCTTCCCGCCCTGCACGCCCCAGGCCTGCATGGAGATCCTGGACTACTACGGCATCGACTGCAAGGGCAAGAAGGCCGTCGTCATCGGCCGGTCCCTGGTGGTCGGCAAGCCCGCGGCCATGATGCTGATGGGCAAGAACGCCACCGTGACCGTGTGCCACACCCGCACCGTGGACGTGCCGAAGGAGGCCCGCGAGGCGGACATCCTGGTGTCCTCGGCGGGCGTGTTGAAGAGCCTGACCAAGGATTACGTCAAGCCCGGCCAGATCGTCATCGACGTGTCCATCAACTGGGACCCCGAGAAGGTCAACGCCAAGGGCGGCAAGGGCGCCATCGCCGGCGACGCCGTGTTTGAGGAGGTCGAGCCCATCGTGGACGCCATCACCCCCGTGCCCGGCGGCGTGGGCAGCGTGACCACCAGCGTGCTGATCGGGCATGTGGTGGAAGCTGCTGAGCGAAGGGTCCATTGAGGGAACAGGCAACAGGGAACAGGGAACAGGAATGGCGGCTGCCGCGCATCCTATTGGAATAAAAACAAATCCGTAGGATTTGCGCCGCCATTCCCCATTTCCCATTTCCCATTCCCCATTTGATATATCATCTACGGAGGGATGTACTATGGATACCATTCGCAAAATGGAGACGGGCCGCGTGCTGCGTGCGGTGATGTGCGCTTTCACGCTGGCCTTCCTGATCGGCGGCCTCTTCGCGCCCGACCTGGGCCAGATGTTCTCCGGCCTGGGCCGCATCTGCACCCTCCCGGCGCAGCTCACGAAGGACTACTTCAAGCCGGAGCTGGGCAGCGTCTCCGGCTCGATGCTGAACTACTTCCTGGTGGGCGCGGTGTGCTGCGCGCTGATGTTCCTGCCCGAAGCCAAGGTCAACGGCGGCACCGTGCTGGGCTTCTTCCTGACCCTGGGCTTCTGCTCCTACGGCATGAACATCCTGAACATCCTTCCGCTGATGCTGGGCGTGGCGGTGTACTCCCTCATCAAGAAGCAGCCCTTCGGCAAGAACCTGAACTTCTTCATGTTCTCCACGGCCATCTCGCCGCTGATCACCCACGTGCTGTTCTACTACCCCGTGGTGGGCGAGACGCCGCACCTGACCGCCCTGGGCGTGCTGCTGGCGCTGGTGGTGGGCGTGGTGTTCGGCTGCGCGCTGCCGCCGCTGTGCGCCCATTCGCCCAACTTCCACAAGGGCTATGACCTGTACAACGCCGGTCCCGCGGCGGGCTTTCTGTGCTTCATCATTTATGCGGTGCTGCACAAGACCCTCGGTGTGGACGCTCCGTCCATCGGCGCGGACCTGGGCGACGGGAACGCCGCGTTCGTCAACGTGTTCTGCATCGTCGTGTTCGCGCTGTGCCTGATCTGCGGCGTCATGCTCAACGGCGGCTTCAAGGGCTACGGCGCGCTGTTCACGGACTCGGGCTACAAGAGCGACTTCACCGCCAAGTACCCGGTGGGCGTGAACCTCATCAACATGGGCGTGTACGGCCTGTTCATCGTGGCCTACTACAACCTGATCGGCGCGAAGTTCACCGGCCCGACGATGGGCGCGATCTTCTGCATGCTGTGCTGCTGCTGCAACGGCGCGACGCCCTGGAACGTGTGGCCCATCATGGTGGGCTATGTCGTCATGGGCCTGCTCAACCGCGTCGGCGTCACCGCCTTCGCCGTCAACGCCCAGGCCATCATCGTGGGCCTGTGCTTCGCCTCGGGCCTCGCGCCCATCACCGGCGAGTATGGCATTTTGGCGGGTATCGTGGGCGGCATGCTGCACTACTGCCTGGTCACCAGCGTGCCAGCCATCCACGGCGGCTTCAACCTGTACAACGGCGGCTTCACCGCGGGCATCGTGTGCTTCATCTACGTGCCCATCCTGGAGAGCTACTTCAAGTCGAAGTCGCAGCGCCGGGCGGCATAGTCGATCTCAAGGCCCTCCCTTTCGCGGGGAGGGCTTTAGTTTGCAAATTTTTTTATATAATGTCTTTCTTTTCGGTGGACAATTCCCGGAAAACATGCTACAATAAAATGTAAACTATATGATTGGCATTTAACCTGGCGGGGGAACGGCACGCCCGCGCCAAGCTAAAGGGGGATACTATGTCGGGACATTCGAAGCGCTTCGCGCCGATCAATGAAACGAGACGACTGGTCCTGATCGTCGCCGGGGACGCGGAAAACCGCACGCGGCTCCGGGCGGCGCTGGAGGGCGACTACGACATCACCACCGCCGCCACGGGCAGCGAGGCGTTGAGCCTGCTCTATGCCCGCAAGGACGCGCTGGGCCTGGCGCTGATGGAGCTGGAGCTCCCGGACATGGCGGGCATCGACATCATCCGTCAGGTGAACGAGGACCCGCTGCTGATGGGCATCCCCGTCATCGCGCTCAGTCCCGACCGCAACGCGGAGGTGGAGGCGCTGAACAGCGGCGCGATGGACTTCATCTGGGAGCCGAACCTGCTGCCCGAGGCGGTGGCGGCCCGCGTCGCCCACGCCATGGTCATCTCCGAGAACCTGAACATCATACTGTCCACCGAGCGCGACCAGCTCACGGGCCTCTATAACAAGGACTTCTTCTTCAGCTACGCCAATCAGTACGACACCTACCATGAGGAGCTGGCGATGGACGCCATCGTGGTGAACATCAGCCACTTCCACATGATCAACGAGCGCTACGGCAAGACCTACGGCGACGACGTGCTGCGCCACATCGGCACCCGCGTCGCCGACCACGTGAAGGACGACGGCGGCATCGTCTGTCGTCGGGACGGCGACACGTTCCTCATCTACTGTCCCCACCGGGAGGACTACGAAAAGATCCTCGAATCGGCCTCCAGTGGCATGGGCAGCAAGGTGCGCCTGCGCATGGGCGTCTATCCCAAGGCGGACAAGGCGCTGGACATCGAGCAGCGCTTCGACCGGGCCAAGCTGGCCTCGGACACCGTGCGCAACAGCTTCACCAAGACCGTGGCGCTGTACGACGACAAGCTCCACAAGTCGGAGATCTACGACGAGCAGCTGCTCGAGGACTTCCCCCGCGCCATCGCGGAGAAGCAGTTCGTGGTCTACTACCAGCCCAAGTTCGAGATCCAGTCCACCATGCCGGTCTTGAACAGCGCGGAGGCGCTGGTGCGCTGGCAGCACCCGACGCTGGGCATGATCTTCCCCGGCGACTTCATACCCTTGTTTGAGAGCAACGGCCTCATCCGCGAGCTGGACAGCTACGTCTGGCGGGAGGTGGCCGCGCAGATGCGGGACTGGAAGGACCGGCTGGGCATCTGCCTGCCGGTGTCCGTGAACGTGTCCCGGGTGGACATCTTCGACAACGACCTGGTGGACCACATGAAGGGCTTGGTGGACGAGTTCGGCCTGGAACCGCAGGAGTTCCTGCTGGAGATCACCGAGTCCGCCTACACCCAGGACTCCACCCAGATCATCGAGGCGGCCAAGGGCCTGCGGGAAGCGGGCTTCCGCATCGAGGTGGACGACTTCGGCTCGGGCTATTCGTCCCTCAACATGATCTCGACCCTGCCCATGGACGCGCTCAAGCTGGACATGGAGTTCATGCACAACGCCTTCAAGGAGCGGAAGAACACCAAGATGCTGGACGCGGTCATCGACATCGCCTATTCCCTCGAGGTGCCGACCATCGCCGAGGGCGTGGAGACCGCGGAGCAGATGTTCGCGCTCAAGGAGATGGGCTGCGACATCGTCCAGGGCTTCTACTTCTCCCGGCCCATCCCCGCCGGGGAGTACGAGCGATTCCTGCTGGAGCGCAAGTTCGGCCGCGGCGGACGGCCCGCCGACAAGGACAAGGAGGCCAAGGTCAAGCCCGCCGAGCAGTTCGCCTACGAGGCGCTGCACGACCCGCTGACCGGCCTGTACAACCACAGCGCCTACAAGATGCTGCTGAAGGACGCCGACCAGCGGAACATCGCCCTGCTGATCGCCAACGTGGACGACTACGACTGGATCAAGGAGAAGTACGGCATCGAGACCACTGACCGCATCGCGGAGCTGGTGGCCGACGTGCTGCACCACAACTTCCGCTCCGTGGACTTCATCTGCCGCATCTCCAACGACGAGTACGCGGTCATCATCACCCGCGTCAACAGCGGCATGAAGGACCTGATCTCCCAGAAGGTCGAGCACATCAACGCCATGCTCAGCGACCGCCGCGGCGACCTGCCGCCCATCGGTTTGAGCGTCGGCGTGGCCTTCGCCGACCGGGAAAACCCCGAGGGCGACATCTTCCACGACGCGGACATCGCCCTCACACGCATGAAGAACATGAAGCGGTGCGGGTGGGAGATATATTAGGGAGTAGGCAGTAGGGAGTAGGGAGTAGGGGACAGATGTCGACGTGGAGGAACCTCCTGTGACAGGACGGAAAAACGTCAGCCTGACGACGCGCCTGGTGGTGACGGTGGGGCTGATACTATTGGCGGCGAACATCGTGCTGGGCCTGGTGACGCTTGACCAGACCAAGGGCGTGATGCGCACGCTGATCAACAAGAACATGCTGGACATCACTGACTCTGCGGCGGGCTTCATCGACGGCGACGCGATGGCGGCGCTGACGGCGGAGGACGTGGGCGGCGAGGCGTGGACGCGCATCGCCGACGCGCTGACGGTGTTCCAGAAGAATTCCGACGTGCGCTTCATCTACGCCGTGCGGCAGGCGGGAGAGGGCTCCTACATCTTCGTGGTGGACCCCGACCCGGAGGAGCCCGCCGACTTCGGCGAGGAGATCGTGCTGACCCCGGGCCTGGTGGCCGCGGGCAACGGCGTGCCCACCGTGGACGACGCGCCGATGGCCGACCGATGGGGCAACTTTTACAGTGCGTTCAGCCCGGTGTTCGATTCAAACGGCCATGTGGCCGGCATCGTGGGCATCGACTTCGACGCCGAGTGGTACGACGACCAGGTCAGGCGGCACACGCTGTCCATCGGCGTCATATCGCTGGCGTCCGTGGTGTTCGCGGGCGTCGCGGTGTTCCTCATCACCAGCAGCGTGCGGCGGCGTTTCAAGGAGCTGGACGCCGGGCTGTCGATGCTGTCGGCCAACGTGGACCGGCTGATGGACGAGGCGGTGACCATCTCGGGCTACGCGCCCCGGGCCGCACCCACCGTGTCCGCCGAGCTTTCCGGCGACGAGCTGGCGGTGCTGGGCCGCAAGATCCACGACATGCAGGACGACATGGTGGCCTACCTGGACTACCTGCGGCGGCAGGCGCACTACGACGCGCTGACCCACGTCCGCAACTCCACCGCCTACCACGAGGACGTGGACCGGCTGGAGGCGATGATCGCGGGCGGCGGGGCGTCCTTCTACGTGGTGGTGTATGACCTCAACAGCCTAAAGGAGATCAACGACAACGACGGCCACCAGTCCGGCGACTTCATCATCAAGGCCGCGGCGGACATCCTCGCCGGGGTCTTCGGCACCGAGCGCACCTACCGCATCGGCGGCGACGAGTTCGCGGTCATCTGCGAGGGCGCGACGGAGGCGGAGATGGCGGAAAAGCTCGAGGCGGTGGACGCGGCGGTCCGCGGCTTCAACGCCGTCGAAAACCCGCATCACGTCCGGCTGGCCGTCTCCCGGGGCCTGGCCCAATACGAGCCGGGCACGGACGCCTCCTACAAGCAGGTGTTCGCCCGGGCGGACGGGATGATGTACGTGGACAAGCGGCAGTATTACGAGACCGTCGGCAACCGACGGCGCGGCAGATAACGAAGCGGGGCTGAGCATGGCGCTCAGCCCCGTGATTATGTCGTCAGCCGTTGATGGCGATGGTGTGCGCCTCGGGCTTCGGCGCGGGCTCGCACTTGGGCAGGTTCAGCCGCAGCACGCCGTCCTTGAACTCGGCGGTGATGTCCGCCTCCCGGATGCCCTCCACGTTGAAGGACCGGCTCATGCTGCCGCACCGGCGCTCGCGGTAGACGTACTTGTTCTCCTCGTTCTTCTCCTCGCTGGTCTCGTTGTACTCGGCGGAGATGGTCAGGACGCCGTCGTTGACCTCGACCTTCAGATCGTCCTTCTTCATGCCCGGCATGTCCGCCTCCAGCAGGTAGTGGTCGCCTTCGTCCTTCACGTCCACCTTCATGGGCCGCTGGGCGGTCATCATGCCGAAGTTGTCGGCGAAGAAGGGGCGGAAGAAGTCGTTGGCGAAGTCCTCGAAGTAACCGCGGTTCTCGCGGCGGGCCATATTGCGATCGGTACGATACGGAATGATGCTGAACATAGTTCATACCTCCTTGAATGTCTCATGTATCTATTTTGAACGGCGGCGGCGTTTATCCGTTCCCCCTGCCGACATTTATTATTATAGTCAAAAGTCAAAGAAAGTCAATAGGTCAAAGTGAGAATTAACAAACTTTACAATCATGATCCTGCGCTTGACATATGGCGCGACATCCGCTAAACTTGTACGGGATATATATTGAAATCCAAACGCGACGGAAGGGATAATATGAAGGGGACGACGCTTTGCTACATCGAGCGGGGCGGCGAATACCTGATGCTGCACCGCACCAAAAAGAAAAACGACGCCAACCACGACAAGTGGCTGGGCATCGGCGGCCACATCGAGCCGGGGGAGACGCCGATGGACTGCATCCTCCGGGAGGTCCGGGAGGAGACGGGCTTGACGCTTGTGGACTGCCGCGCCCGGGGCGTGGTGCGCTTCCGGTCGGACATGTATGAGGACGAGGACATGTACGTGTTCACGGCCACGGAATACGAGGGCGAGCTCATCACCTGCGACGAGGGCGACCTCGAGTGGATCGACCGAGACGCGCTGCTGGCGCTGCCCATGTGGGAGGGCGACAGGATATTTTTGAAGCTCCTGCGCGACGGCGCGTCGGGCTTCGACCTGTCCCTGCGCTACGCGGGCGAGCGGTTGATCGAGGCGGCGCTGGACGGACAAAAATTGGAAGTGGGAGGGATGTGACATGCGCTGCGCCTGTCATGTGTGCGACACCTACATGGTCCATTCGGAGGGACTTGCGCTGGGCTGCGTCTGTCCGAACTGCGGCTACCGCTGCAAGGCGTGCCTGGGCACCGATTCGGTGATCTCCCGGGACAGCTTAAAGAACATACAATACGATCCGACCGTCATGAACGACATCCTCTCGAGCTTCGATGATGAAGAAGACGACGACCCCGACCGCTGGTGACGGCCGGGGTCGTTTGACGCGGGTCACTCCATGACCTGCAATATCATGCACTTCAAGTACTTCGTCTCCACCGACTGGGGCAGTATGGGGTGGTCGTAGCCCTGGGTGCGGAACTCCACGAGGCGGATGCGCTTCTTGGCGTCCCGGGCGGCCTGGTTGACGATGTCCTGGAACATCTCGGGCAGTATGTGCTGGCTGCACGAGCAGGTCACCAGGAACCCGCCGGGGCGGGTCAGCTTGAGGCCGCGCAGGTTGATCTCCTTGTAGCCCCGGGTGGCCGCCTGCACCGCGGCCTTGTTCTTGGTGAACGCCGGGGGATCGAGGATGACCACGTCGAACTGCTCGTGGCTGTCGTCCAGCTCCCGCAGGAGGTCGAAGCAGTTGTGCGCCTCGAAGGTCACGTTGTCAAGCCCGTTGATGGCCGCGTTCTCCCGGGCCACCTCCAGCGCCTCCTCGGAGATGTCTACGCCCAGCACCGACTTCGCGCCGTACTTCGCCGCGTGGAGGGAGAAGGACCCGTTGTGGCAGAAACAGTCCAGCACGCGGGCGTCCCGGCACAGGGGCTTCAACGCCGCGCGGTTCCACTTCTGGTCCAGGAAGAAGCCGGTCTTTTGGCCATGCTTCACATCCACTAAAAAGTGGATGCCGTTTTCCACCATGTCCACCCGGTCGGGCACCGCGCCGCGCAAAAGCCCGGTGGTCTGCTCAAGCCCCTCGAGCCTGCGCACCGGCACGTCCGAGCGCTCCCAGATGCCCGCGGGCTTTACCACGTCCATCAGGATGTCGCAGAGCATGTCCTTGACGCGCTCGATGCCCAGCGACAGCGATTGCAGCACCAGCACGTCGCCGAACTTGTCCACCACCAGCCCCGGCAGGAAGTCCGACTCGGAGTAGATGAGCCGGCAGCTGTCCGGGTCGCAGAGCAGCTTGCGGTATTCCCAGGCATCCCGGATGCGGCGCTCGAAGAACGCCCGGTCGCAGGGCTCGTCGTTCCGGGTCAGCACGCGCAGGGCGAGCTGGCTCACGGGATTGTAGAAGCCCCGGCCGATGTATTTGCCGCGGAAGTCGTGCACGTCCACGATGTCGCCGTTCTCGAAATCGCCCTCGACCTTTTCGATCTCCGAGGCGTAGATCCACGGGTGCCCGGCGCGAAAGCGCGTCTCCCGGGTCTTGCGGAGCGTTACCTTTGCCATTCCCATCATTCCTGTCCATTGTTTGATAATTCATCATAACATAACTGTGTAAACTTGTCCATCATGGGGAAATGTGATAAAATCGAAAGGGATCAGGGAGTAGGGAGTAGGGAGTAGGGAGTAGGGAGTAGGAGCTACGATGATGAGTGATAGCGGGAAGCGGCTGAACAAGTACATCGCGGACAGCGGGTACTGCTCGCGCCGGGAGGCCGACCGGCTGATCGACGAGGGGCGGGTGACCGTGGACGGCAGGCGCGGCATGCTGGGCGACAGGGTGCTCGGCGGCATGGTCGTGCGCGTGGACGGCAAGCCGCTGACGGGCGAGGGTGAGAAGGTGTACATCCTCCTGAACAAGCCCCGGGGCATCGTCTGCACCGCCGATCCGCGGGAGCCGATGAACGTGGTGGACTACCTCGATCATCCCATACGCATATTCCCCGTGGGGCGGCTGGACAAGGACAGCGAGGGCCTGCTGCTGCTCACGTCGGACGGGGAGATCGTCAACCGGGTGCTTCGCGCCGCGGGCGGCCACGAGAAGGAGTACGAGGTCGCCATCGACCGGCCCGTGACGAGGGAATTCGTCCAGAGGATGATGTCGGGCGTGCCGATACTGGACACGGTGACCCTGCCGTGCAAGGTGCGCAAGACCGGCGACAGGACCTTCAACATCATACTGGTGCAGGGCCTGAACCGCCAGATCCGGCGCATGTGCGAGGCGCTGGGCGCGAACGTCACCCACCTGCGCCGCGTGCGCATCATGGACCTGAAAATAGGAAATATGCGCCCCGGCGAGTGGCGGGAGCTGACGGCGGAGGAGCTGCGCGGGCTGATGGCCCGCATAAGATAGGGAAGATAATGAAGAGACAGAAGAAGCGGTCGCCCCTGCGGCGCGTCCTGCGCTGGATCAAGTGGCTGATCGTGGTCGTGCTGGTTTTCAACCTGTGCGCGGCGTACTGGCCGTTCCTGCGGGTGCCCGATCTGTCGCCGGAGGCCGCGCAGGCGGCGGAGGCGCTGGCGGACGAGATGTTCACAGACCACATTACCGGCGACCGGGCCCGCATCATCGAATCCAGCGCCGAGGCCCTGGACGAGCGCATACGGCTGATGGAGCAGGCCCGGGACGAGATCGTCATCGTCACCTATGAGAACCACGACGGCGAGAGCACCCGGGACATACTGGCCGCGGCGCTGCACAAGGCCGACCAGGGCGTGCGCGTGCGCTTCCTGGTGGACGGCATCGCGGGCCGGTTCGACCACATGGGCGGCGACCTGTTCCGCGCCGTGGCAGCCCACGAGAACGTGGAGGTGCGGTTCTACAACCTGCTGCGCATGCTCACGCCCTGGAAGCACATGGGCCGCATGCACGACAAGTACGTCATCGTGGACGACGTGGCGTTCATCCTCGGCGGGCGCAACATGTTCGACAAGTTCCTGGGCGAGTACACGGCCACCAACCGAAGCCTCGACCGGGAGGTGCTGATCTACGACGCCGACGGCGGGGACGGCAGCCTGGCCGTGCTCCGGGGCTACTTCGAGGGCATGTGGGCGGGCGAGGAGACGACGGCCTTTGAGCCGCGGGAAAAGATCGGCGCCGAGCGCTGCCAGAAGGTCTACGATGAACTGGAGGCCCGGTATCAGGACCTCCGGGCCAGCAGGCCCGCGCTGTTCGACCCGGTGGACTACGCGGACGTGACCGCGCCCACCCAGGGCGTGTGGCTCATCAGCAACCCGACGGGCATCTATGCCAAGGAACCCGCGGTGTTCGGCCAGCTCATCGCCATGATGCGGCGGGCCAAGGACGACGTGGTCATCCACTCGCCCTATGCAGTGTTGAATTCGTACATGCGGGAGAGCCTGCGGGAGATCGCGGCCCGCATCCCGGTGACGCTGATGGTCAACGCCGTGGAGAACGGCGCGAACCTGGTGGGCAGCGGGGACTATCTGTACCACCGGGGCGACGTGCTGGCGACGGGCGTAAGGGTGCTGGAGTACGCGGGCGGCAAGTCCTACCACGGCAAGGCCGTGGCCATCGACGACTGCCTGTCCGTCATCGGCTCCTTCAACCTGGACCTGCGGAGCACCTACGTGGACACGGAGCTGATGCTGGTCATCCGCTCAAAGGCGATCAATGCCGAGCTGCGCGGCTACATGGACGCGCTCCACGCCGACTGCCGCGTGGTTGAGGACGCCCAGAACGCCCGCATCCCGGAGGGCTTGACCCTGCCGGAGTGCCCCCTATGGAAGCGGGCGCTGCTGTACCTGATCGGGGCGCTGATGCAGCCGGTCAGGAACCTGGTGTGAGAAAATCCAAAACATAATACAATAACATTTGCTTCTTAACTTGACAGGTGTTAAACTATTTATATCATAGGTTGATGGATCGAAGGGTAAGACATGACGGACAGACTTTGGCACATCCTGCTGGACTCCTTTCCGAAGATACTGCTGCCGGGGCTTCGCATGACCATCCCGCTGACGGTCATCGCCTTCGCGCTGGCGATGGTGATCGCCACGGTGGTGGCGCTGGTGCAGTTCGCCCACGTGCGGGGGCTGACGCAGCTTTCGCGGTTCTACATCTGGGTCGTCCGGGGGACGCCGCTGCTGGTGCAGCTCTTCGTGGTGTTCTACGGCCTCCCCAACCTGGGCGTGTACATCGACGCCTTCCCCGCGGCGGTGCTGGTGTTCTCCATCAACGAGGGCGCGTACTGCGCGGAGACCATGCGGGCGGCGCTGGAATCGGTGCCGGAGGGCCAGATCGAGGCGGGCTACTGCGTGGGCATGAGCTACACCCAGATCATGCGGCGCATCGTGCTGCCCCAGGCCCTGCGAACGGCCTTCCCGCCGCTGTCCAACTCGCTGATCTCGATGGTCAAGGACACATCCCTGGCGGCGAACATCACCGTCATGGAGATGTTCATGGCGACCCAGCGCGTGGTGGCGCGGACCTACGAGCCGCTGGCGCTGTATTTGGAGGTGGCGCTGATCTACCTGATGTTCTCCACGGTGCTGACGTGGCTGCAGCGCTGGGGCGAGCGGAAGCTGACGGTGGGAGGTGCGGGCCATGCTTGACCTTCTCCATCTCAACAAGACCTACGACGGCATGCAGGTCTTGAAGGACATATCGCTCCACGTGGACAAGGGCGACGTGACCGCCGTCATCGGCCCGAGCGGTTCGGGCAAGACCACGCTCCTTCGGTGCATGAACTTCCTGGCCCCGGCGGACAGCGGCACGCTGGCCTTCGGCGGCGGGACCTACGACCTGGCCCACATGACGAAGCGGGACATCGCGTCCATACGGATGCGGACGGGCTTCGTGTTCCAGAGCTTCAACCTGTTCGCCAACAAGACGGCCCTGCAGAACGTGACCGAGGGGCTGATCGTCGCCCGGCGCATGCCGAAGGACGAGGCCAACGCCATCGCCATGCAGGCGCTGGAGCGGGTCGGCCTGAAGGACCGGGCCGACCACTATCCCAGCCAGCTCTCGGGCGGGCAGCAGCAGCGCGTGGCCATCGCCCGCGCCGTCGCCACCAACCCCGAGATCATCTACTTCGACGAGCCCACCTCGGCGCTGGACCCCGAGCTGATCGGGGAGGTGCTGGCCGTGATGCGTGACCTGGCCGCCTCCGGCATGACTATGCTGGTGGTGACCCACGAGATGCGCTTCGCCCGGGACGTGTCCAGCCGGGTGGTGTTCATGGAGGACGGCGTGATCGTGGAGCAGAACGCCGCCGAGGCTTTCTTCGAGCAACCCGAGAAGGCGCGCACCCGCGCGTTCCTCAAGACCATAAACGACCGCTGACACAAGGAGGAGACCCATGAAGAAGATCGTCGCCATCCTGATGGCAGCCCTGCTGCTGCTGTCCGTCGCCTACGCCGAGACCGACCTGCTCAACGACATCAAGGACCGCGGGAACGTGGTCGTCGCCACGGAGGGGGCCTGGTCCCCCTGGACCTACCACGACGAGTCCGACGCCCTGGTGGGCTTCGATGTTGAAGTGGCCCGCGCCATCGCCGAGAAGCTGGGCGTGGAGGCCCAGTTCGTGGAGTGCCCCTGGGAGAGCATCTTCCTGGGCATCGACTCCAAGATGTACGACATCGCCGCCAACGGCGTGGAGATCACCGAGGATCGCGCCGCCAAGTACGACTTCTCCGTGCCCTACGCCTACCTGCGCACCGCGCTGATCGTCCGGGGCGACAACGAGGACATCGCGACCTTCGAGGACCTGTCCGGCAAGCGCACCGCCAACTCCGCGGGCAGCACCTACGCGCTGATCGCCGAGGAGTACGGCGCGACCACCGACACCGTGAGCACCCTGGCCCAGACCCTCGACCTGGTGCTGGCCGGCCGCGTGGACGCCACGCTGAACGCCGAGCTGTCCTTCTACGACTACATGAAGGAGCATCCCGACGCCGACCTCAAGATCGTAGCCCTGTCCGAGGAGGCCAGCCACGTGGCCATCCCCGTGCGCAAGGGCGAGGAGAACGCCGCGTTCCTTGAGGCGGTGGACGAGGCCATCGACGCCCTCCGCGCCGACGGCACGCTCAAGGCCATCTCCGAGAAGTACTTCGACATCGACATCACCACCGCGGAATAAACGACTCAAAAAACGACGCGCCCTCCCGATCATGGGAGGGCGCGTCGCTTTGTCCGGGCGCTGGGGGCAGCGCCCCTACGCCCGGGGAATTGTAGGGGGCGCTGCCCTCAGCGCCCGCCGCGGGGTCAATCCACCTTCCTGAACACCATCGCCGTGCGGCAGGGGATGTAGATCTCGAACCCCAGGCCGCGGTTCTCGACGAACTTGGCTTCATAGACGTACTGCTTGCTGACCCGGTCCATGCCGCCGAAGTCCACGTCGTCGGTGGAGAAGATGACCTTGTACTTGCCCTCGCCCACGGAGTGGACGGGCAGGAAGAAGTCGGTGGGGGAATAGGTGGGGTGGAAGTTGAACACGTAGACCAGCTCGCCCTTGGAGAAGGCGATGATCTTGCCGGGCTGGTCGATCCAGAGGTTCACGGTGTCGCGCTTGTTGAGCACCCGGTACTTCCGGGCGAAGCGCAGCATCTCCCGGTCGAAGTTCTCGAGCCATTCGTATTTGAGCAGGCCGTTCTGTACCAGCGACCACTGCCTGCGGGCGTACTTGAAGCTCCAGTTGTTGCCCTCCCGGGGGAAGTCGATCCACTCGGGGTGGCCGAACTCGTTGCCCATGAAGTTGAGGTAGCCCTCGCCGGCCAGGGACAGGGTGATGAAGCGTATCATCTTGTGGAGCGCCACGGCCCGGTCCATGGTGATGGAGTGGTAGCTCTTCTCCATGCCGGTGTACATCTCGGCGTCGGTCATGCGGAAGAAGATGGTCTTGTCGCCCACCAGCGCCTGGTCGTGGGACTCGCAGTAGGCCACGTTCTTCTCCTGTGGGCGGCGGGTGGACAGCTCATGCCACAGCTTGAACATGTCCCATTGGTCGTCGGACACGTCCTTCAAATACTTGATCCAGAAGTCCGGCACGCCCATGGCCAGCCGGTAGTCGAAGCCGATGCCGCCGGAGCGGATGGGCACGCACATGCCGGGCATGCCGCTCATCTCCTCGGCGATGGTGACGGCGAAGGGGTTCACGGTGTGGATGAGCTCGTTGGCCAGCTGCAGGTAGGTCAGCGCGTCCACGTTGGTGTTCAGGC
>JAFUWR010000284.1 GCA_017471125.1 Clostridia bacterium
CGCCCGCCTGGGACCTCATCCGTCATTTGCTGCGCAAATGCCACCTTCCCCAGAGGGGAAGGCAAAATGCGCGGAACCCAAAAGCCTTCCCCTCTGGGGAAGGTGGCAGCCCAAAGGGCTGACGGATGAGGTCCAGATGGCACTGACATATAGATTCAATCTATTGCTACGCATATGGAGCAAGTATTGGACAATACCCTGTCTATCTGCTATGATAATTCTATCAACCGGGAAGGAGCCGACCGACAATGAGATCGACCTACATCGTCCCCGAGGGCATATCGGTGCTGTTGAGCCGAAACCGAATGTGCTGAAGCGGGGCAGGGGAGATAGAAAAACAACGAGCGACGATAGATAAAGGAGAAATAAAGATGTCTGATATTCGCAATTCCGCCAACTGGGCTTTTGAGACCAAGCAGCTGCACATCGGCCAGGAGGCCGCGGACCCGGCGACCGACGCCCGCGCCGTACCGATCTACGCCTCGACGTCCTTCGTTTTCCACAACTCCGAGCACGCGGCCGACCGCTTCGGCCTGCGGGACGCGGGCAACATCTACGGCCGCCTGACCAACCCCACCAACGGCGTGTTCGAGGCCCGCATCGCGGCGCTGGAGAACGGCACGGCGGCGCTGGCGGTGGCCTCGGGCGCGGCGGCGATCAGCTACACCTTCCAGGCGCTGGCCAAGGCGGGGGAGCACATCGTGGCGGCCAAGACCATCTACGGCGGCACCTACAACCTGCTGGCCCACACCCTCCCGCTGACCAGCGGTATCACGACCACCTTCGTGGACCCGGATGTCGAGGGCAGCTTCGAGGCGGCCATACAGCCCAACACCAAGGCCATCTTCATCGAGACCCTGGGCAACCCCAACTCCAACCTGATCGACATTGAGGCCGTCGCCGCCATCGCCCACAAGGCGGGCGTCCCGCTGGTGGTGGACAACACCTTCGCCACGCCCTACCTGGTGCGGCCCATCGAGTACGGCGCGGACATCGTGGTCCACTCGGCGACGAAGTTCATCGGCGGCCACGGCACCGCCATCGGCGGCGTGATCGTGGAGGGCGGCAAGTTCGACTGGAAGGCCTCCGGGAAGTATCCCTGGATCGCCGAGGCGAACCCCAGCTACCACGGCATCTCCTTCGCCGACGCCGTCGGCCCCGCGGCTTTCGCCACCTACATCCGCGCCATCCTGCTGCGCGACACCGGCGCGACCCTGTCCCCGTTCCACGCTTTCCTGTTCCTCCAGGGGCTGGAGACCCTGTCCCTGCGCGTGGAGCGCCACGCCGAGAACGCGCTGAAGCTGGTGGATTACCTGTCCAAGCATCCACAGGTGGAGGCCGTGCACCATCCGTCCATCCCCTCCGAGCCCAGCCACAAGCTCTATGTCAAGTACCTGCCCAACGGCGGCGGCAGCATCTTCACCTTCGAGGTCAAGGGCGACGCCGAGACTGCCAGGAAGTTCATCGACAACCTGCCCATCTTCTCGCTGCTGGCCAACGTGGCCGACGTGAAGTCGCTGGTCATCCATCCCGCCAGCACCACCCACAGCCAGCTCACCGAGGACGAGCTGCTGGAGCAGGGCATCAAGCCCAACACCATCCGCCTCTCCGTCGGCATCGAGAAGGTAGACGACCTCATCGCCGCGCTGGATACAGCCTTTGCCGCGGTGAAGTGAGGGTTTAGGCAGTAGGGAGTAGGCAGTAGGGAGTAGGGGACGCGGCGCGAGGTCGTATCATCCTTTCCTTACATGAGCGGGTAAAAAAACGAGTAGGGGCGCTGCCCTCAGCGCCCGGAAGGAGTAGGGGACACGATGAAAGGTCGTGTCCTCTTTCCTTACAATTTTACATGTTTGACATCTTGAAAATTCCCGCCAATAAAGGTATAATAGAGGCGAAAACGGTTTCGCATCGACTTGCGGGGAGGATTTCCTATGAAGTTCGGTTATTTTGACGACGCGGCGCGGGAGTACGTCATCACCACGCCCGAGACTCCGCTGCCGTGGATCAACTACCTGGGCAGCGACGCATTCTTCAGCCTCATCTCCAACACCGGCGGCGGCTACTGCTTCTATCGCGACGCCAAGCTGCGTCGGCTGATCCGCTATCGCTACAACCAGGCGGGCGGCGACCTGGGCGGCCGGTTCGTGTACATCAACGACGGCGGGATCGTCTGGTCCCCGTCCTTCCTGCCGGCGGGCGAGCCGCTGGACCGCTACAAGTGCCGCCACGGCATGGGCTACACCGTGTTCGACGCGGAGAAGGATGGCGTCAGGGCGGTGGAGACGATGCTGGTGCCCCGCGGCGAGCGCTGCGAGGTGTGGAAGGTCACCCTGTCCAACTTCTCCGACGCGGTGAAGAGCCTCAAGCTCTACGGCGCGGTGGAGTTCTGCATGTGGAACGCGGTGGACGACAGCACCAACTTCCAGCGCAACCTGAACATCGGCGAGGTGGAGATCCTGCCCAGCGTCATCTACCACAAGACCGAGTACCGCGAGCGCCGCAACCACTACGCCTTCTTCTCCGTCAACGCGCCCACCGACGGCTTCGACACCCAGCGCGAGGCGTTCCTGGGGCGCTTCGGCACCTGGCAGAATCCGAAGATGGTGCAGGAGGGCCGCAGCGCGTCCTCCGAGGCCCACGGCTGGTCGCCCATCGCGGCGCACCGCATCGACGTCACCCTTGGTCCCGGCGAGAGCCGCGACTTCGTGTTCGTGCTGGGCTACGCCGAGAACGAGAAGGACAAGAAGTTCGTCGCCCCCGGCGTCATCCGCAAGGACGAGGCCGAGGCGGTCATCGCCCGCTACGCCGATCCCAAGGCCGTGGACGCGGCGCTCAAGACCCTGGCTGAGTACTGGGAGGGCCTGCTGGGCGGCTTCCACATCAAGTCCGAGGAGCCGCGGCTGGACCGCATGGTGAACATCTGGAACCAGTACCAGTGCATGGTCACCTTCAACCTGAGCCGCTCCGCTTCCTATTATGAATCCGGCACCGGCCGCGGCATGGGCTTCCGCGATTCCTGCCAGGACCTGCTGGGCTTCGTGCACATGATCCCCGACCGCGCCCGGGAGCGCATCATCGACATCGCTTCCGTCCAGTGGGAGGACGGCTCCACCTACCACCAGTACCAGCCCCTGACCAAGAAGGGCAACAACGAGATCGGCTCCGGCTTCAACGACGATCCGCTGTGGCTGATCGCCTGCACCGCGGCCTACATCCGCGAGACCGGCGACCACAGCATCCTCGACCATCCCACGCCCTTCGACAACAAGGAGGGCAGCGAGGTGCCGCTGATGGAGCACCTGCGCCGGTCCGTCAACCACGTCATCGACAACCGCGGTCCCCACGGCCTGCCGCTGATCGGCCGCGCCGACTGGAACGACTGCCTGAACCTGAACTGCTTCTCCGAGGTGGACGGCGAGTCCTTCCAGACCACCGCCAACTACGAGAGCGGCATCGCCGAGTCCGTGTTCATCGCGGCCATGTTCGTGAAGTATGCCCGTGAGTACGCCGACCTGTGCGACCGCTGGGGGACGAAGGACGAGGCCGACCGCGCACGCAAGGCCGCCGACGAGATGGAGAAGGCCGTGGAGAAGGACGGCTGGGACGGCGAGTGGTTCCTGCGCGCCTACGACGCCTTCGGCCACAAGGTGGGCACCCACGAGACCGAGGAGGCCCAGATCTTCATCGAGCCGCAGGGCTTCGCGGTGATGGCCGGCATCGGCCGGGACAACGGCATGGCTATCAAGGCGCTGGACAGCACCCGGAACATCCTCTTTGGGCCCTGGGGCGTGGAGATCCTGCACCCGGTCTACACCAAGTACCACGTGGAGCTGGGCGAGATCACCAGCTATCCCGGCGGCTACAAGGAGAACGGCAGCGTGTTCACCCACAACAACCCCTGGGTGGGCATCGCCGAGGCCACCATGGGCCGGGGCAACGAGAGCTTCGAGGTCTACACCCGCATCTGCCCGGCGTGGGTGGAGGCGAACAGCGAGATCCGCAAGACCGAGCCCTACGTCTACTGCCAGACCACCGCGGGCCGCGACGCCTACCAGCCCGGCGAGGCCAAGAACAGCTGGCTGTCCGGCACCGCCGCCTGGACGTTCGTGTCCGTCAGCCAGTACATCCTGGGCCTGCGCCCGGACTACGAGGGCCTGATCGTGTCGCCCTGCCTGCCGGATTCCATCGACGGCTTCACCGCCGCCCGCCGGTTCCGGGGCTGTGAATACGACATCCGCGTCAGCCGCGGCGAGAACAAAGGCGTCACCGTGGACGGCAAGCCCATCGCGGGCAACCGCGTGCCGCACGTGGAGGGCCGCGCCGCCTGCCGCGTGGACGTGGTGATCTGACGCGCTTCCCGGTGTGAAAAATGTGGGGATCGTGTCGCCCCATTCCTGTCACACAAAATCAACGCAGACGAAACATGAACGGGCTTACAACCTACGGTGTGTTTCACTATAATGAACCATGCGTGCGATGCGCGAACTAAAATCAGAAGGAGAACAAAACAATGAAGAAGTTTATCGCTTTCATGCTGGTCCTGGCCGCGCTGGCCACCATGCTGACCGCCTGCGGCAAGAAGGAAGCCGCGCCCGCCGCTACCGAGGCCCCCGCCGCCACCGAGGCCCCCGCCGAGGAAGCTGCTGCCGAGGAAGCCCCCGCTGAGGAAGAGGCTCCCGCCGAGGAGGCTGCCGCTGAGGAAGCCCCCGCTGAGGAAGAAGCGCCCGCCGAGGAAGCCCAGGGCTGATCTGGCATAGCCTGACAGAAAAGGACAGCGTGATGATTTCGAGTCTATGTCCGCGGGAGGACGAAACGCCCCGCGCGGCCCGGGCCGGAAGAAGCCCGCTGTCCTTTCCTATATACATTTGAAAGGAAGTCGTCAACATGAAGAAGCTGCTCGCCATCCTGCTGGTCGCGACCCTGCTGCTGGGCCTGACCGCCTGCGGCAAGAAGGAAGCCGCGCCCGCCGCTACCGAGGCCCCCACCGAGGCCCCGACCGAGGCCCCGACCGAGGCGCCCACCGAAGCCCCCACCGAGGCGCCCACCGACGCGCCGACTGAGGAGCCCACCGAGGCCCCGACCGAGGAGCCCACCGAAGCCCCTACTGAGGAGCCCACCGAGGCGCCCGCCGAGGAGGCTGTCGAGGAAGTTGCCGAGGCCCCCGCTGAGGAGACCGTGCTCGCCGCCGCCGGTGAAGCCGCCGCGGACGCCGCCGCAGCCGTCGAGGAGAAGGCCGAGGAGGTAGAGGAAGCCGTCGAGGAGAAGGCCGAAGAGGTCGTCGAAGCCGTCGAGGAAAAGGCCGAGGAAGTGGCTGACGCCGCCGAGGATGTCGTCGAGGAAGCCACTGACGCCGCCGAGGAAGTGGTCGAGGAAGCCACTGAAACTGCGGAAGAAGCCGCCGACGCTGCCGCCGAGGAAGCTGCCGAAGCCGCTGACGCCGTCGAGGCGCAGGCCGAGGAAGTGGCCGACGCTGCCGAGGATGTCGTCGAGGAAGCTACCGAAGCTGCCGAAGAAGTGACCGAGGAAGCCACCGAAGTCGCCGCGGAAGCCGCCGAGGCCGTCGAGGAGAAGGCAGAGGAAGTGACCGAAGCCGCCGAAGAAGTGGTCGAGGAAGCTACCGAGACTGCTGCGGAAGCCGCCGAGGCCGTCGAGGAGAAGGCCGAGGAAGTGACCGAAGCGGTCGAAGAGGCTGCCGAGGAAGCCGCCGAAGCCGTCGAGGAAAAGGTGGAGGAAGTCGAGGAAGCCGTCGAGGAGAAGGCCGAGGAGGTCGCCGAGGCGGTCGAGGAAGTCGTCGAGGAGACCACCGAGCTCGCCAACCCCTGGATCGACACCGACGCCGAGACCCTGAAGGCCATGGTGGAGGGCGCGGCCTTCGCGCTGCCCGCCGACGCCGCGGACGCCATCTATCGCGCCGACGAGGCGGACGGCATCGCCGAGATGCAGTTCACCGTGGACGGCACGCCCGTCACCGCCCGCGTGAAGAAGGCCGCCGAGTTCGAGGACATCTCCGGCCTGGCCTACGACAAGTGGGACGTGGACGAGGAATGTGAGATCAACGGCATCAAGGGCCAGCTGCGCAGTGTGACCGACGGCGACAAGACCGTCCAGGGTTGCCAGTGGTTCGACGCCGACAACGCCGCCATCTACGCCGTCATCGCCGAGGGCGCGGACCTGGAAGGCTTCGATGTCGTCGCCATCGCCCAGCAGATCGTCGGTTGACAATAATAACGGCAGGCCCGCGGGCCTGCCGTTCGCATGCGCGGGGACGTCTTTCGGCGTCCCCGCTTTGTCTTATTGCACCGTGATAGTGATGGTCTGGATGACGGTCTTGTCCTTCTTGGATGTGGCGGTGATGGTGGCGGTGCCGGTCTTTTTCTTGTCGGCGGTGACCAGGCCGGTGCTGCTGTTGACCTTGACGATGCCGGTGTTGCTGGACTTCCAGGTCACGGTGGCGTCGGCCTCGGGCGTGTCGGCCTTGACGGACAATTGCAACGTCTCGCCGTTCTTCAAGGTCGTGGGCCCGGCGGGGGTGATGGTCAGGCTGGTCGGTATCGTGTTGTCCTTCACGAAGATGGTGACGGACGCCGCGGCAGCCTTGTTCTTCTTGGGCGTGGCGGTGAAGGTCACGGTGCCCTGCTTCTTCAGCGTGATGACGCCGTCCTTATTGATGGACGCGATGGAGCTTGCGCTGGACTTCCAGGTCACGTTCTTGTCCGCGATGGCGGGCTCGGTGGTGAAGGTCAGCTTGTAGGTCCCCTGGGACTTGTTGAGCTGGGCCGGCACGTCGGCAAAGATCAGCTTGTCCGGGATGGAATTGTCGAGGATGTTGAACTCCGCGCTGCCGAACACGGCCTTGTCCTTGGTGGACGTGGCGGTCACGGTGACGACGCCCTTCTTCTTCAGCGTCAGCACGCCGTTCTTCACGGTGGCGTAGCCGCTGGGCGCGACCTTCCAGTTGACGGTCTGGATGGCGGAGGCGGGCTGCACGATGGCCTTGAGGTTGACCGTGGGCTTCGCCACATCGACCACATACTGGCCCTCGGCGTTCTTGGCGTAATCGGGCGCGGTGACGTCGATCTGCTCGGGGATGGTGTCGTCCTTGACGAACAGGGTGATGATGTCGGACACGGTCTTGTCCTTGGTGGACGTGGCGGTCAAGGTGACATAGCCCTGCTTCTTCAACGTCAGCACGCCGTTCTTGTCAACGGACGCGACGGAGCTTGCGCTGGACTTCCACGTCACGGTCTTGACGGCCTCGGCGGGCTCAACGGTCACGCTCAGGGTGTATTTGCCCAGGGACTTGTTCAGCGTGTCCTCCGGCACCGCGTCGATAGACAGCTTATTCGGCACGGAGTGGTCCTCGATGTCCAGCACGGCCTCGCCGGTCACCGTCTTGTCCTTGGTGGACGTGGCGATGACGGTCACCTGGCCCTGCTTCTTGAGGGTCAGCACGCCGTCCTTGCTGA
>JAFUWR010000285.1 GCA_017471125.1 Clostridia bacterium
CGGAAGCGCTCGGTCATCCGCAGGCAGGTGAAGGTCCCGCCGCGGTATTGCAGCACGCCGGTGGCGATGCGGGTGTCGGACACCAGGTCGCGGCCCTCCTGGGACATGGGCGCGCCCAGGTCCACCCGGCCCACGGCCTCGTAGTAGGGCGCGTCGGCGGGGTCCTCGAAGGTCAGGCCGGTGTGGTTCAGGGCCCGCTCCTCGATGTAGTCCATGGGGTTTGGCCGATTGAACAGGAAGCCCTGTATCTTCTCGCAGCCCAGCCGCCGCATGATGCGGTACTGCTCCCGGGTCTCCACGCCCTCGACCAGCGTGGTGACGCCCATGCGCCGGGCCATGTCGATGATGTCGGACACGATGATGTAGTTCTTGCCGCCCGAGGCCAGGTCCTTCATGAACTGCATGTCGATCTTGATGAGGTCGAAGTCGATGTCCTGCAACAGGTTCAGCGTGGAGTACTCGCTGCCGAAGTCGTCCAGCCACACGTCGAAGCCCGCCTCGCGGAACCGGGCGACCTCGCGCTTCAGAAGCGCCGCGTCCTTCATGAAGGCGGACTCGGTGATCTCTATTTTTATGAAGCTGTGGTCCACGCCCGCGGCGTCCACCAGCTCCGTGATGGCGGCGACCATGTCGCGCTGCTTGAGATCGTTCCTGGACAGGTTCACGGACACCGGCACGATGGGCACGCCGCGCTCGCGCCGGCGCTCGAAGCCCTTGAGCACCTGCCTGACCACGTGCAGCGTGACCTTGTAGATCTGGTCGCTCTCCTCCAGCACGGGGATGAAGCGGTAGGGGAGCAGCAGGCCGTAGGTGGGGTCGTCCCACCGGGACAGCGCCTCCTCGTTGCAGATGTGGCCGGTCACGGCCCGGGCGATGGGCTGGTAATATACCTGGAGCCAGCCCCGCTCGACGGCCTCGTCCACGTGGCTGACGATGTACTGCCTGAAGTGGGTCTCGGCGTCCATCTTCGCGTCGTAGAAGCACCAGTCCGCGGGATCGTCCAGGATGCTGTTCTGCGCCAGCTTCGCCTTGTCCATCAGGGAGATGGCGCTCTCGGTGCCGGTGAACCGGGCGAAGCCCGCCTTGCTGTGCACCGGGAAGCCGGGCTTGTACGCCGCCAGCGCCGCGTTGACCTTCTCCAGGGCCGGGGCGATCTCGTCCTCGTAGCACATGATGCCGAACTGGGCGGCGGTGATGTGGCAGACGTAGCGGTCGGTGAGGTTGAGCTGCAAAAGCCGGGAGGCCTCCGCGATCAGCGCGTCGCCCTCGGCGTAGTTGAACGTGGCGTTGAAGTCCCGCAGGTGCATCAGCTTGAACACGCCCACCATCGGCTGCCGGGAGATGTCCGCGATGGACCCCAGCAGCGCGTCCGACCGGGCCACGAAATAGCTCATGCCCGGAAGCCCCGTCAGCGGGTCGATGTCCGAGGGCCGGGCGTGGGTGGACATGTTGCTCTCGATGATGCCCGCCCGCAGGTGCCGCTGGTCGAACACGCCGCCCTTGGTGCCGTTCTGCCCGGTCTTTTTCGCGGCGTGGGCGTAGATGTCCGCGAGCTGTATCATCTCCTTGAAGGACTTCTCGTCCGACGGCGTGCCGGACACGTAGCCGAACGCGCAGGTCAGCGGCAGCCGCTTGCCGTCCAGCCGGTGGCCCTTCAATTCGTCCCGGCAGGCGTCGATCAGCGACAGGCAGGCGTCGGCGTCGTCCCCGCGCAGCACGCACAGGAACTCGTCGCCCCGGTAGTGATAGGTGTGCTCGGCGCCGAAGCAGTCCGTCAGCGCCATGGCGAAGTAGCGCATGATGGCCTCGCCGGATTGGTGGCCGTAGAAGTCGTTGAAGAGCATGAACTGGTCCATGTCGGCAAGCAGCACCGTCACGGGCCCGCGCAGGTAGCTCCCGATGCGGCTTTGAAGGGCGTAGCGGTTCAGCACGCCGGTGAGCCCGTCGTGCTCCAGGCGGTAGGCCGCCTCGTCCAGGTGCTTTAGGGATTCGAGCCGTATGCGCAGGATGACGTTCGTCACCACCGACGCCGCCAGGTAGAATGCGAGCATGTGGGCCGCGTCCACCTGCCAGATGGCCTGTTCCTTGCTCATCACCGACAGGCCCACGAACAGCAGCGACCAGAACCCCTGGATCAGCAGCGAGCGCCAGGGGTAGTCCAGTATGAACGCCGGCATCACCAGGCTGAACAGCAGTATGGTGTTCGCCACGTGGGTGGGGTCCCAGACCGTGCCCAGCAGGATGGACATGAGCATCACCGGGGCCTCCAGCACGTACAGGAGCGCCGCCGAATGGGGATAGTCCCGGGGCAGCAGGCGGCGGTCGAAGGCCAGCATCGCCAGGAAATAGGCGATCATCACGTAGCTGTATGCGTAGGCGACGCCGCTGCCGGTGACGATGAGCTGGGAGATCAGCACGCCCGCGGTGATGGGCAGGCCGCCTATGGCCAGCAGGCTGATGGCGACCCGGTTCTCCTTGTTGATCTCGCCCTCGTAGCGCTTGAAAAGCTCCGTGTCGATGAACCACGCCATGCGGTCCTTCATGCGCCCACCTCCTTTGCGAAGATGTTTGTTTTTGAGCATATTTTGGTTATGTTTATATTGTATCATATCTATATGCCCCTGCGCAACCCCATTTGCGTATATGTGTACACTAACTTTTGCTTGACTTTTCCAGGATTTGTTGGTATGATATATTTAATTGAATAGACGGCACAGGTGCGCCCTCCCCACGGGAGGCGCTCAATAAGGAAGCGGGTGAGAGTCCCGCGCGGGGCCGCCGCTGTGATCGGAGAGCCGACGCCAATGATGTCACTGGTCCACGGGACTGGGAAGACGGCCGAGGCGATGACCCGAGAGCCAGAAGACTTGCCTGTATCGTGATGACATTCGCTCTGCGAAGCCTTGGAGCACGGGTGTCTTTGTTTTGGCTGCAAAAAACGGTCTGCTGCCGCGCGTCGCGGGGGCAGGCCTTTTCTTATGGGGGGATTCCAATGGACGACTGGCGGATCTTCGGGGAGGCGCTCGGCCCCGGCGAGAAGCGCCGGACGGCGCTTCATGTGCCTATGGGCGGGCTCGCCAATGAGGGCGAGGTCATGCCCGGCACCCGCGCGGGCGGGGACTACGAGCTGCCCGCTATACTCATCAACGGAAAACATCCCGGCAAGACCCTGCTGGTGACGGCGGGCATCCACGCCGGGGAATACAACGGCATCCCCGCGGTCATCCAGGTGGCGCGGGAGCTGGACCCGCAGGCGATGGCCGGGCGGGTCATCGTGCTGCCCTGCGTGAATACCAGCGGCTTCTGGACCCGGCACCCGCGGACCCTGCCCGAGGACGACTTCAACCTGAACGGCCAGTACCCCGGCAAGGCGGACGGCACGGCGGGCGAGCGCCTGGCGGACTTCTTCGTGCGCGAGATATTTCCGCAGGTGGACTTCATCATGGACTTCCACGGGGGAAGCCGCGGCGAGCGCATGACCCCGCTGGTGTTCTTCCCGACCTACCCGAAGGTGCGAAAGACCGCCCTCGACGCCGCCAAGGCCATGAACGTGGGCTTCATCGTGGAGTCCCAGGCCACCCGCGGCGAGTACAGCTACGCCGCCCGCTGCCTGGACATCCCCGGCCTGCTGCTGGAGCGCGGCGACGGCTACTACTGCCGCCCCGAGTGGGTGGAGGCCGACCGGCAGGACCTGTGGCTGCTGATCGAGCACCTGGGCATCGCCAAGGCCCCGGACGTCGCCCGCGACCCGGCGCTCAAGCGCCGCGTGTTCCGGGAGGCGGTGTACCTCGATTCCGAGATCAACGGGCTGTGGACCCCCGCGGTGGACAGGAACATGCCCATTCAAAAGGGCCAGCTCCTGGGCACGCTGACGGACCTGTACGGCGACCTGCTCCGGGAGGTCCGCGCCGAACACGACGGCCACCTGCTCTACCTCGATTCCGGCCTCGCCGTCCGAAAGGGCGGGTTCCTCGTGGCATATGGAATAGCCTCTTCCGAGGAATAGACTTTGCTTTCATGGCTTCGGCCATAAAGATATTACGAGAGGAGAAACCTACGATGATGAAGAGAATGACTGCCCTGGTCGTGGCCCTGATGTTGGTCATGACGATGGCCGCCGGCACCGCCTTCGCGGCGGACGAGAAGGTGC
>JAFUWR010000030.1 GCA_017471125.1 Clostridia bacterium
GGGGACTACATCAAGATCGAGCTCGCCCTGCGAGGCTGCCCGCCCTGCTGCCGTCCTTTTGAATCAGTAATATGGCCCGCGCCCCGCGCCGCGATGTCCCCGCGGCAGGCCGTGTTCGCGCCGTCCGAGGTCGTGCCCATCGCCGCCGCCGAGGGCCGGGTCTGCGCCGCGCCCACGGTGTCCTGCCCGCCCGCGGTGCCCATCGCCGTCAGCGGCGAGGTCATAACAAAAGACGCCGTCGCGCTGCTTGAGCGCTACGGCGTCGGGCACATACGGGTGGTCAGATAGCGGCTTACTTCTTCAACTGCGCCACGATGGCGTCGTAGGTCTGGGTGGAGATGTCGTGCTCCACCTTGCAGGCGTCCTCCTGGGCTACGTCGGGGTCCACGCCGATGCGGATCAGTATCTCCGTCAGCGCCTTGTGGCGGTCGTAGATGCGGCGGGCGATCTCCATGCCGGCGTCGGTCAGCGCGATGTAGCTCTCCTTGTCCATGGTGATGTAGCCGTCCTCACGCAGGTGCTTCATCGCCACGCTCACCGAGGGCTTGCTCACCGACAGGCCCGCGGCGATGTCCACCGAGCGCACGTAGCCCTTCTCCTCGCTGAGCCTCAGGATCATCTCCAGATAATCCTCCGCGGACTTGTGTATCTTCATATTCCATGGCTTCCTTTCCTGATGCTACCAACATATTAGCATATCCTAACAGGTTTTGCAAGCAAAATTTTTCGTGCGGGCGCTGGGGACATCGTCCCACGGGCAACGCCCCTACGTTCCCCTACTCCCTACTGCCTACTGCCTACTCCCTGATCTCCTATAACGTAAAACAATAACCTACTATTAATACGGATTAATTGACTTCTATAAATAAATCTGGTATAATTATTCATAAATACGCAGGTATACAGGGGTATCGGAAATGACCTTACAGCAGTTGAATTACATCATCACCATCTCGGAGACGGGCTCCATCAACAAGGCGGCGGAGAAGCTGTACGTCTCCCAGCCGTCGCTGACCAGCGCCATCAAGGAGCTGGAGCGGGAGCTGGGCATCGTGCTGTTCAACCGCACGGGCAAGGGCGTGACCCTGACCGCCGACGGCATGGACTTTTTGCCCTACGCCCGGCAGGTGTACGGCCAGTACCTGGTGCTGATGGAGAAGTACGGCCGGGGCGGCGAGCGGCGGCAGAAGTTCGGCGTGAGTTGCCAGCACTACTCCTTCGCGGTCAAGGCGTTCGTCGAAATGGCGAAGGCCTACGACATGGCGAAGTACGAGTTCGCCATCCGGGAGACCCGCACGCTGGATGTCATCCGCGACGTGGCCCAGCTCCACAGCGAGATCGGCATACTGTACCTGAGCGACTTCAACCGCAAGGCCATCCTCAAGCTGCTGTCCTCCAACGGCCTGTCCTTCCACCACCTCATCATGTGCAACGCCTACGTGTACCTGTGGAAGGGGCACCCGTTGGCGGGTCGGAAGTCCATCAGCCTCAAGGACCTGGAGCCCTACCCCTGCCTGTCCTTCGAGCAGGGCGATTCCAGCTCCTTCTACTTCGCCGAGGAGATTTTGTCCACCTACGACTACCCCCGCAGCATCAAGACCTGCGACCGCGCCACCAACCTGAACCTGATGACGGGTCTCAACGGCTACACCCTCTGCTCCGGCATCATCTGCGAGGAGCTGAACGGCTCCGACTTCATCGCCATCCCCTATGAGGACGACGGCAACAACCCCAACAGCGTCATGGACGTGGGCTACATCGTCAAGAACAACGCCATATTGAGCAGCCTCGGCCAGCGCTACCTCGAGGAGATCAAGACCTACCTCGGGGTCGGGGAGGAAAACTGATCGAAAATCCCGCCGCCGCGAACGTCATGCTCGCGGCGGCGATTGTGTTGGATGGGGAATTTGCACAGCAAATGATGTTCGTAGATCGTCGTGCCCTCGGTCAAGCATCCTCCGGGGGCACAAGGCCACCTTTAGTAAAGGTTGCCTTTTTCCCCCGTATCCCCCTTTTTCTATCCAAACATACCTTAGCGCATGTTATGACCTTGGCGCGTCAGCCAAAGCCTTCCCCCGGTGGGGAAGGTGGCACAGCCGTAGGCTGTGACGGATGAGGTCGTCCCCCATGCCTTCCCCCGGTGGGGAAGGTGGCCGAGCGTAGCGAGGTCGGATGAGGTCCCTCAGATCCCCGGCGGGCGGTGGGCCGCCCCTACGGTGGGCAGGTATTTGACTGTTCCTGTTTCTGTTCCTGTTCCCTCACGCGGGCACTCGGGGCAGCGCCCCTACTGCCTACTGCCTACTCCCTACTCCCTACTCCCTTAGTCCAGCTCGAACTCGTCGTCGTCCTCCAGGCCCTCGTCGTCCTCGACGTCGGGCTGGGGCGGCAGCTCGGGCGCGGCCTCGAGCGCGCCGCCGGCGAAGGCCTCGCGGATCTTGGCCTCCACGGCGTCGTAGGCGTCGGGATGGTCCTTGAAGTACTGCCGGGCGTTGTCGCGGCCCTGGCCGATGCGCTCGCCGTTGTAGGAATAGAAGGAGCCGGACTTCTTGACGATGTCCTGTTCCACGGCCATGTCCAGCAGCTCGCCCTCGCGGGAGATGCCCTCGCCGTAGAGCATGTCCACCACGCAGGTGCGGAAGGGCGGGGCGACCTTGTTCTTGACGATCTTGATCTTCGTGCGGTTGCCGACGACCTCCTTGCCCTCCTTGATGGCCTCGGATTTGCGGATGTCGATGCGCACGCTGGCGTAGAACTTCAGCGCCTTGCCGCCGGTGGTGGTTTCGGGGTTGCCGTACATCACGCCCACCTTTTCGCGCAGCTGA